>QMZC01000187.1 GCA_003662995.1 Archaeoglobales archaeon | reverse complement strand
TCTCTGTTAGTTTTTCCTCTTCTCTTGTGTCTTACAATGTACCTTATCTTCCTCTCTGTCAATCTGCCGTAACCCATCAGTTGTTTGAGGGTATTTAAAGTCAAATTTTTTGGGACTATACATATCAAATAAGCTAAATAACTTCCTAAAGTAAGATAAACAATTGTTAAAATGACTCCCAATATCAGAAATCTATAAGGACGTGGATAGTTTTTTCTTCTAAATCTGAAATATATAAGTAATCCCCCAATAAATCCGTAAAGTACCGGAAAGATGTAATACAGTCTTGTAGGTCTTCTTATTTTAGAATCTCTTATTTCACTAATAACTAACAAGACTATCAAAATAACAATAGATGAGGCGATGTCAATTAATTTTTCGATCATCTTTACCCTCTTTTTCAGTTAAGTAGACGTAGACGAAACCAAGATGCAATCTTTTAGTATAACGAATATAATCTTTCCATCGCACCTACATTGGACAGTTACAATGTCTCCTTTTGATAGACCTATAAGTTGATTCTCATATTCCTCATCAAAATAAGCCATACACCCATAGCTAAGTGAGATATATGGTTGTTTTAGTATGTCTTTACTAACATGATCGATTTCACCAGTAACTCTGATGATTTTATCTTTATATTTTTTATCTGCAGCAATCTCATTTGAGCTATAGTCAGAAATAAGTTTTTTCGCAGTTATAGAGGGGATATGTGTTTGCATTTCAGTTGGTGTTGGGCTTAAAGAAGCTTGATCATTTACATTTACTTGTGTTTCTGATTCTGGAGGGATCAATATACCAAATAATACAAGAGTGAGAAAAACAGCTGAACCGTATATTAAAAGAACCTTACCCCGTGTTTTCTTTTCACCCCACCTTATTACTAATGAAGGCTTGATTAATCCAATTAGTAAGCATACACAGAATAGTAGAAACAATAAAGCCAAAAAATCTGCAATAGGGTTGTAATCAGAATTACCGTTTGTTGCTGCTAAAGATGTGGAAATAGAGAGATACAAAGCTGTTAACACACATACTCCAGCACAAAAAATTTTATCCACTACATGCATGAAGTTTTTTATAGTACATTTACTTAATTTTCTAACTTTCATGTATTCACTCTCCTTTTCTCCATATGTCTTGCAAACAATCCGATAATGCTTAGAATCCACAACACCACGAATAAAATAGCACCTAATTCAACTGATATTCCTGTGAGATACACTACCATCGCAGTAAATATAAGGGCTCCAAATCCAAGTGAAGGTATCCAGAAGAAAATGAGTACTATCATGCCAATACCTTCTTTGGCTATATCCCACAAAACCATATTTTCACTCTCCATGTACTAAATATAGTACATGTTCTAATTGTAGTGGATACATATAAATTTTTCCTATTTTTCCTGAATTTAGGATAAAAAATGGAGAAGATGTTAGACATTGTTGTGGTAACGAGGAAGTTTCAGATTACATTGACCAAAGAAGTTAGGAATAAGCTTAATGTTAAGGAAGGGGATAAAATCATCTTTGTTGAGAAAGATGGCGAGATTCTAATAAGAAAGTGTTAATTCTAATTTATTTTTAGTTTTTCTAGCTTTCTGGCAATTTTCAAAGTTTCCACAGAGTTACCTTTTACAATACTATTGTATTATCATAAAAATATTATAAAAAACTAACACAATTTCAATCACAAGTTAGTCATTATGACACTCAAGCCACTCAAATTTTATCTTCGTCGAATAAATGACGATTATCCCTTTTTTGCCACCTTAAACAAAAAGTTTTTGAACTATAATAATAACACTATTACCCAATGAGACTAAAAATCCTCAAAAAACCCAAATCCAAGATATTTGAAGAGTTAAAAAAGAGTTCAAGAGCAGAGTGGTTGCAGGAGGAATCGTTTAGGACTCTTGCCAAAAGATTGGAGCAAGATTTCGAGATTCCTGAAGAATGGATTCAGATTGAGTCCTATCCAGTTTCGAGCAAGTACATCTTTGTTAGCGTTCACATTTTGTATAGAGAGGATGAGAACGAGTACTTGTACTATTTAAATGAACCCAAGCTTGATTTCGTTGAAAATGAAATAGTTAAGGAAGTCATTAATAAGCTTGAATATGCACCCATAACACCTGAAGAGATAAAAACAAAGACGAAGAAAGAACTTTTAAAGGAGAAAGTTGATAAAATTTTAGACGATTTTAGAATAAAGTTGGAAGGTTCCAGTTACTACAAAGTATTTTACTATATCCTGAAGAACACAATCTTATTTGACAAAATAACGGGATTGATGTTTGATCCTCAAATTGAAGATATCTCATGCAATGGATACAACATCCCCATCTACGTTTTTCACAGAAAATACGGGAACGTGAAAACGAACATCTTTTTTGACGATCCAGACGAACTAGACGCCTTCGTCGTCAAACTAGCTCAGCAGTGCGGCAAACACATAAGCATTGCCGAACCGATGGTGGATGCTACTATGCCTGATGGGAGCAGAATACAGATGACTTTGGGCAG
>QMZC01000186.1 GCA_003662995.1 Archaeoglobales archaeon | reverse complement strand
TTGATACAGACGAATCAAACTTTGGCATATACAGAAACTTTGGAGTTGAGCAACCAAAGGATTTCGTGGAATATCTGGGCGGCAAAGATTCTGTGAGAAGAGAGCTTATAAAATCGATTCAGAGTGGAAGTGGTGAGAGAACAAAAATGTTCAAAGAAATCACGATTGATGAGATTCCAGAGGATTATGTCGTAAGCAAGGGCAGCATAAAAATTATGGCAATAGGAAAGATCCGCGATTTCGGAGAGGGGTGTGCATGTCCGATGGGTGCCGTGGCGAGAGAGTTTCTTGAGGCTCTGAAGCTTAACGATGACGAGTGCGTAGTTGTTGATACAGACGCTGGCATAGAGCATTTTGGTAGGGGCGTTGAAGCAGGATGTGACTTAATTATTGCAGTTGTTGAACCGAGTTACGAATCGATACAGCTCACGAACAAAATTGTTGAGCTTGCTAACAAAATAAGGAAAAAAGTTGTGGTCTTAGCGAATAAGGTTGACAATGAGACTGCAAAGCTGATAAAAGCAGATGAATATCTGCCATTTAAGAAGGAAATTTACATTGCCTGCTTAGAAGGGAAGGAGTTGCCAGAAGTGAATGAAATAAAGAATGTAGTGAATAAAATTTACATGCACGGATAAACTTCTTCAACTTTAATAACGATTGTAGCTTTTGGTCTCATTTTCCTCTCTGCCATCTCTTCAAGTTTCTTTTTGATTTCTGGATTGTCTTCTATTTCAATCCTTCTCTTTAATCTTTCCTTTCGAATTTCCATTCTCTTTTCGAGAATCTGTTTTGCTTTCTCGAGTAATTCACCTTCTGTTACAACCTTTGCCTTGCCTTTAAACTGGTAAGCTCTAAGCTTTTCGAAGTCTGTTACTGCAAGAGCGACTGCATCATTTTCTTCAAGATTTCTCCTTGTCTTATTCATCTTCACATCCACTAATAGAATTCGTGAATTGTCTATTGGTTCGACCAAGCCTACTGGAATAACGTTCGGCTTTCCGTCATTAGTCGAAGTTGCAAAATAGCAGATGTTTCTCCTCAAAACTTCTTTCATCTCCTCATCAAGCATTTTCACACCTCCTTAAAGGAATAACGTACCTCAGCCCGTTCTCATTTTTAACAATGGCTCTTACACCATAGACACTCTCTATTATATTCTCCTTTAACACTTCAGCAGGTTTGCCATTGGCTATAACTCTCCCATCTTTCATAACCACAACTCTGTCCGCATATCTCAAAGCAAGATTTAGATCATGCAGAGCTACAATCGCTGTTTTCCCATCTTCTACTATATCTCCTATTACATCCATCACCTCAAGCTGACTGTTTAAGTCAAGATTGCTCGTTGGTTCATCTAAAAGAAGTATCGGGGGTTCTTTAGCTAAAGCCATAGCTAAAAGAACCTTTTGTCTCTGACCTCCACTCAGCTCACTTAAGTTCTTCCAGGCCAATTTCTCTATTCCCAGCAACCTCATTGCACGTCTAACGGCTTCAAGGTCAGATTGCCTTGGTGTCCAGCTTAAGTGGGGCAGACGACCGATTAGAATCGTTTCAAAAACCGTAAGCGGAAAAGTTTGTTCAATTACTTGAGGAACGTAACTAATTAGCCTTGCCAATTCAATTGAGTCTAGATTGGAAATATCGTCTCCATTTATGATTATCTTCCCCTTCTGAGGTCTTAACGCTCCGAGTAGACATTTTAGGAGTGTTGATTTACCTGCGCCGTTTGGACCGAGTAGGCAAACTATTTCTCCCTTTTTCGCATTCATTGTTATATCCCTTAGCACTTGTAATCTCCCGTAGCTGAATGAAACATTCTTAACACTCACCACCATGCCCTCTCACCTCTTTTTATAATTAGATATATAAACAATGGAACTCCCAAAAACGACGTGAATATTCCTACTGGTAAAGTTAAGGGAAGAAACAGCGTTCTTGAAGCCGTATCTGCCACAAGCAATATGCTTGATCCGACCAAACACGATGAAGGGATTAAGTATCTATGATCACTGCCCAAAGCAAGTCTGGCTATATGCGGTGAAACCAAGCAAATGAAGGAGATTACACCGAGAAAAGAGACAGCAGTAGCTGTTAAGAACGATGCCATAACCATCCCTACTAACCTCAGTCTTTTTGCATCAACACCTAAGCTTTTCGCCATATCATCGCCTAAATAAAGAGCATTAAACTTCCAGCACCATCTGTAGGATATGAGTAAGGTTATGGAGAGTACGAGGCTCATAACTTCAAGGCTAACCCAAGTTGTCTTCGATAAACTACCAAATAACCAAAATACTATTGCAGCAACTTGTTCAGTTGTGCCGAAGTACTGTATGAGCGATGTAGCGGCTGAAAAGAGGAATAGGATTGCTAGCCCAGCCAAAACAATGACCGATGGAGAAGCTCCTTTCATCTTGGAAATTATGAGAATTGCAAATGTTGCTATGAGCGAGAAGGCGAACGCACTAATGATTACAATATAAAAGTTTGTGATTTGAAAACCGCCAAGGGCTGTTTCAAGCATGATGCCTCCTATTCCGCTAACTATTGCTAAG
>QMZC01000185.1 GCA_003662995.1 Archaeoglobales archaeon | reverse complement strand
TAACGGGTCCAGTGTCTATCCCGATTCGAATATGTATATCCTCTCCAGGTCTTGCATTGGCGTTATAACCAGCCAAGGTTTTTTGAATTTCAATAGCTGAGTTAACAGCATTGTTAGTATTTGAAAAAGTAAAAAGCCTTCCATCTCCAATCGATTTAACAAGTTCACCGCCTCCCCCTCTAATTAATGGAAATAAAATGTCATCATGTTTTTGCAAAAGTGCTAAGCCATTAATATCTCCTCGATTTGCAAAAAACGCTGTAGAACCAACCATATCAGTGAACATCACTGAAACTTCCCTTTCGTAATGTCGCGTTATCACGTCATCGATGCAGTTACGAATTTTTAACAACGCTTCAATACTTGGATTTGAAATATCACTTACAATTAGCTCTTCTGGCTTTTCAAACAATGCTTCAAGAAATACTTTTGCTTCTGACCTAATTACGATGATACCTCTATCAGCTAGATCCATCTCTTTTATCTTGTCTACATAGGGATCTACTGCATATGCTTTACGGGAAAATCCGCCAAGATAGTGATTTACAGTAGAAAGAATTCGCCGAAAGTGTTCATCTCGAAGGCTGTATCCAATGAAAAGAAATGTCTTTCGCGAGAATAGCGATGTTAGGAAGTCTATAATGCCAGGGTGTGTTATGTCATAATTATCATAATCTGAGGTAGTGATAACAAGGGTGTCTGGTTCTGATATACTCCCATGTATTTTTATAATCGTGTTCTTTTCTTGTGTTAAGAACGCTATGTCTTTATCCCTTCTGATTACAAAATAGGGTACTCCTAATTGATCGGCAGCCTTTTCAAAAAGATTGTCCAAGTTGGTTGTTACTATAGTCTTGAAATTCTTAATAAGGATTTGATGAACTTTGGATATAGAGGCCTGTTTTTCTCTCGACTGTAACAATTCCGCAACTTTCTGGCATAAATGAACCCTGTCAAAAACAATTTCGTAAGCACGAGCAACATTTGGAAAAGACTCAAATTCATAATCATACTCACTGACATTCTTCTTAATATCACTTCCCAAAAGTTTCATGAGCTCTGATGCCAAAGGCATATCCACTTCCGCAGATAACCCTGCACCAGCTACTACAATACAATCACCTCTTTTTATATCATTGAGTAATGCAAGTGGTATCTCCTTTTTATCAACCTTTCCCGGAGATAGATGTATGCGAATAGTGCTTAACATTGTATATCCACACCACCTTCATTGGTAGTATTCTCTCCTTATAAATTTTTCTGTTTCTCTCTCATTCAATCTGCTCAATTTGAGAAATTACAGTAGACCAATCTTTGAGAGGAATTGAAGGCACAGATTGTGACAAATTGTTGATTCTTTCCAGTTGTTTTGTAATTTTTTGATCTAAATCCTCTGCTTCTTTAGCTTTAGCTATTTGCTTAAGCCAAATGCTCGCAGATTGAAGGTTTTGCTTAGCATTTTGGATCCCAAAGGGTTGCTTTTCTATATCCTTATTTTCAACCCTTTCATATTCCTGTACCAGTTCTTTTGTACATCTAAGAGCTTCCTCATCTCTATCGAGTTTTGAATAGGCTTTGCTTAAAGCAGACAAAATATTAGCTCTCCAATGCCAAATCTCGTGAGAGGGAACTATATTTGGAGCAACACTTTTAAGCGTGATGAGTTCCTGCATAGCGAATTCTATGTCCTCTGGCTCAGCTCGCTCCATCTTTGCACAACTTCTATTATATCGTGTATTAAACTCATCTCTGGAGCGAGGTTGCTGATTTGGTATCTTAGGATCGCCTCCTAAACACCTTATAGCATGATCATAATTTATGACGGCTTTATCAAGCCAGTCTTTTTTCTTACCTGGCTCTTTGAGGGCTAAGTTATACTCAGAAAGAGCAACGTTTCTGTAACCTTGAAAACTTTCTCTCAAGAATCTTGACCTTCCCGAAAGGTTTAGGAACTCATCAAAACATTTCTCTGCTTCTATATAATCTTCTAATCTTAGCTTAATTACACCAAGAACGTTAAGTGTTTGACCCCCCCCCTCGCTCCCCGGATCGATTACCAATTCTTCGTAAAAGCTCAAAACTCACTTTACACAATTTAGTAGCTTCTTCTAATATTTTTATACAATGCTCTTTTTCTTCGATTTTTATTATTGTGGATACGTCCGGTATACCCCGTATGCTTATTAATGCCAATCCTCTCAATGCCTGCGCAAGTTCAAAAATCTTTGAGCTATCTATTTCCACAAGTTGACGGTAAAGGTCGACTGCTTTCTCCCCATATTTTATACCCTCTTTAACAATTCCAAGCCTATTATGAACGAGCAACAGCTGAAGGCAAGCTTCTGCTTGGTCAGCTATTGAAGATAACTCCTTAAACTCTTTAAGAGCTTTTTCCAATTCATTCTTTGCAGTATAAAGTTTCTCTCTCCCGCCTTCTTTGTAATGAATTTTTCCGCTTTTAAGGACATTTTGAGTGGTGATAAGACGAGATTTCTTTTCGCTTGCTTTATTATAATAAACTTGGGCAGCATCCAAAAAATCTCCCCCAGCAGCTTCGAAAATACCTGCCAGCAATTCGTATTTTTCAGCAGAATTTATGCTGTCCGCCCATTGTC
>QMZC01000184.1 GCA_003662995.1 Archaeoglobales archaeon | reverse complement strand
TGAAGGGAATAGGTAAATTGCCAGATGGATTGCTAGTTCTTATCGATTTGAACAAGGTGTTGAGCGAGGATGAGCTGGAGTTGTTGAATTAGACATAGACACCCACCTCCGCAATTATTTTTTTATTTAATAACAATTACACTTTGAAGTATAATTTTAAGACTTCTAATTTTTTAAGATTTTAATTTTAGTCGTTTAAAAAATTTTCCAAACACAACAATCATCATCATGAAATATTTAATTTTATTGTTATAAATTTTAAGTTTAAAAAAATATTCCGAAAATTTTTTACTATATTAGTTAAACTATATCATTACCCGATATACATATTATGGGGGCAAACTGAAATGATTGAAAAAAATGAATTTGAAAAAGTTATCAGTCACTTAGTTTTAAGTTTAGTTGATACAATTTTTGTTGTCGACAAAAACGGAACTATCAAATTTTTAAGTCCGGGCATAGAGAGAATTTCGGGTTATAAGCCAGAGGAGGCTATTGGTAAAAATTTTCTCGATTTTGTACATTCAGATGATAGAAAAGAACTGTTAAAAGTTTTTGAAAAGAGAATCAAAGGTTATGAGAAACTACATGAATTCAGAATAATCACGAAAAATGGTGGGGTTAAATACGTGCAGAGTGCAGGTAGAGTTATATTTAAGGACGGTGAAATTGCAGGACTTGTAGGGATTTTAAGGGATGTTACAGAGCTAAAAGAGGCTAAGGGACTTTATAAGAGCGTAGCTGAGAATCAGGATAAGGTTGGTGTTTTTATTTTACAAAATGGAAAACTCAGATATGTGAGCCCTGTTATTGAAAAAATAACTGGTTATAGCAAGGAGGAGTTGCTAACAATGGATGATCCTTTTAGGCTAATTCACCCCGATTTTGCAGACTTTGCTAGACTCATGCACACGAAAAGAGAGAGAGGCGAAGATGTACCAGAATTGTATGATTTAAAAATACTGACAAAAAACGGTGAAGAGAGATGGATTGAGATGAGTGTCACGAGAATAATGCTCGACGGAAAACCAGCAGTTGTGGGTAGTTTTATTGACATAACGGATAAGAAGAAATTTAAAGAGGAGGAAAGAAGGTTTAAGTTGATAGTTGAGAATGTTAGAGACATTATCGCTGTTGTTTCGCTCGATAGTATCATAACTTACATATCTCCTTCAGTACAAACGATTTTAGGGTTTAAGCCTGAAGAGATAGTTGGAAAAAGCATATTTGATGCTACACACAAAGACGACATCCAAAAATCTAAACAATCTTTTGAAGAAGTCATTAGAAGTAAAAGAGCAGTTACAATTGAGATAAGGTATCTACATAAGAATGGAGAATACAGAGTGATGGAATGCACAAGGTCCCCTGTTTTGGAGGATGGTGTGGTTAAAGAGGTAATTATAGTAGCAAGAGATGTTACTGAGAAAAAGGAAATGCTCAAAAAACTGAAAAAAAGTGAGGAGAAGTTTAGGTACTTGTATGAGAACGCCAACGACATTTTTTACATTCACGATCTTGATGGCAATTTAATCTCAGCAAACAAAACAGCCTTAGAGGTTTTTGGTTATAAAAAGGAAGAATTGAAAAGCTTGAATATAAAAGACTTAATTGATGAAAACTACCTCGAAGTTGCATTTAGTAAAATTAAAGAAAAAACCGAAACAAAACAACCATCGGATTCCTATGAACTACTCTGCAAAAAAAAGAATGGTGAACCACTGTGGGTTGAGATAAGATCGTCTCCCATAATTGAAAATGACAAGATTGTAGCAATCCAAGGAATTGTAAGAGACATCACACAACGCAAAATGCTGGAAAAGAAACTTGAAGAATACAAACGCTTTTTTGACAGGGCTAAAGATTTATTCTTCGTTGTAGACACAAAAGGCAGGTTTATTGACCTGAACCCAAGATATGCTGAGATGCTCGGTTACACAAAAGAAGAGCTGATTGGCAAAACTGCAAGAGCCCTCGCACACCCAGAAGATTTGGAGATGCTTAGAAAGTACTTCTTTAAAGCTGTTAATGGAGAGGTTATTAGATTTGAGGGTAGAGCAGTAGCAAAGGATGGTAGGATATTTCATGTAGAATTTGTTGAGTGGCCAGTCTTTAAAAATGGGGAGGTTGTGGCTGTTGAAGGAATAATCAGAGATATTACGGAAAAGAAAAGGATTGAAGAGAAACTTAAGGAATCTGAAGAGATGTTCAGGAGTCTATCAGAGAAGTCCTTGGTTGGAATATACCTCATACAGGACGGTGTGTTCAAGTACGTCAATCCAAAGTTTGCTGAACTGTGGGGGTACAGCGTTGATGAACTGATTGGTAGAAGTCCTCTGGACTTCATACATCCCGATGACAGGGATAAGGTTGACAGAAACCTAAGGCTAAGAATTGAGGGAAAGGTTGATGCAATAAACTATAGGCTTAGGATGGTAAGGAAGGATGGAAAAGTAAGGATAAACGAGGTTTTTGGATCTCGCACCACATACAAGGGCAAGCCTGCTGTTATTGGGACGCTTATTGATGTTACTGAGGAGGAAGAACACAGAAAGAAACTCGAAGAATACAAACGCTTCTACGAAAATGCCCAAGACTTGTTCTTTATCTTGGACAGCAGGGGAAGGTTTGTCGATGTCAATCCGAAGTATGCGGAGATGCTTGGTTACACAAAGGAG
>QMZC01000183.1 GCA_003662995.1 Archaeoglobales archaeon | reverse complement strand
TTCCGCTGAAACCGTTTGAGTGATTAGAAGTAAGAAAATCAAAGCAAAAATAAGCCTAAACCTATTTTTGCTTTGATTTTCTTACTTCTAATCACTCAAACGGTTTCAGCGGAAAACAGAGTAACAAACGGAGATTTTGAAACGGGAGATTTGACAGGATGGGGTGTTTATAATCAGGGTGCATTTGATTCAGATGTAAGTGTTGGTTCATCTTATGCACATTCAGGTAATTACGGTTGCAGACTTTATGGAGAAGGTGGAGATGTGGATATAAATCAATCTGTTAACTTTACAAACGTAGATACTCTTTCTTTTTACTATAAAATAAATTACGTTTTATTAGGACTTGGAGATGCAAAATTTGAGGTTTATATAGATTCAGATTGTGTTTTTAATTTGACAAATCCATCAACAACGAATTGGATTTATAAAGAAATAAATGTTAGTGGCTATTCTGGAACGCACACATTAAAGTTTAAGGTAGATGCGTATTATGATCCTTGGTATAATAAGGGAACTGAGCTCGAGGTATTTTTAGATGATGTCGAAGCTGAAGGGAATGTAACTGATGGAAATGTGACTGAAGAAGATCCCCTCGGAAATGTAACTGAAGGAAATACCTCCTGGGTGGTGAGCTTCAAGGTTTACCGCTGCTTTAAACCAGTAGTAAATGTGCCCGTCGCTGTCAGCTACAACGGAAACGTAACGAACAGCGGCTACACAGACGATACTGGAAGCATAGCCTTCAGGCTGGACAAGCTGAAGAGCTACGTAATCAACGTGAACAACAGCGAGAAGGTCGTCAGCGTTCAGCCAGTTGAGAACAACTACATCATAACGCTGCCCTGCAACCTCACGCAGGAGTGGGAAACTGCAACGTACAACATCACCACGGGCAGCTACGCCTGGGACTTGCTCACCACCGCCCAAAACGTGAGTTCTCAGCTATCCCCCTCCGCAAGAGGATTCATCAGCGGTTTATTCGCATGGCTGGTCATGTACGGCGTCAGTGCTGTTGGAGTTACTTCTGCAATTCCAGGTATAATAGCTTTAGCTGGCTTGGCTTTTGTAGGTTTTACTGACTGGATTGCTGTATTGCTTTGTACTATGTTTGCCATTGGCATGTACATCATCAGGAGGAGATTAGAATGATTGGCACAAAGATAATTCTAATGATGCTCTGTGCAAACATCTTTCTCGTGCTTTCGGGTTTTAGCGTTACTGGAGTTAATCTAATGAGTTCGGCAGAGCAAATGATGAACAACACTAATCCGGACGTTGTTAACTCAGCAACACTGTTGTGGAACCTTCCGGGACTGTTCGTTGATGTCACAGCTGCTCCATACGCTTTACTTGTAAGCGTTCAGGTACCGATCGAGATAAAGCTGGTGTTTGGATTGCCATACGCAACGCTCTATACGTTGGCGATAATTTACTGGGTGAGGGGGCGGTTGATGTGAGGTGGTAGTGTGAACGTGACAGAAGTGCAAGACCTATTCTGGAGTGGGATGGTGAACATCTTCGGGCATTCGATAATAGTGTTGATTGTTGCCTTCGGTTTTCTGGCTTATCTCTGCATCACAGGTAGGATGACGGTTGAACAGTCGGCGATGGTGTTTATTCCTGCTGTGTTTGGCATTGTTAGCGATGCTTGGTTACCAGTGTGGATTAAGGGTTTGTTCCTCATGGCGATGGGGATGGTTTGGGGTCTGGCTTTGATCAGGTTGACGAGGTGATGGCGTGCCGATGGAGGTTGTAGGCTACGAGGCTAAGAGGTTCGTCCTGAGGTTCAATGAGGGCGAAGAGCTCTACGGCTTCAAGTTTGATGTTAACGTTTTGAAGAACAACGACAGCGAGGAGTGGGTGGAGATCTTTCAAGCCGATGACTGTGATGGCGGCACAGAGGCTAACAAGCTGGTGCTCTCTGCACCGCTGAGCGAGGTTGTGGAGCTACTGGAGAAGATGCTCGCCTTCCTGCGAAGGTGATGCGATGCTGAGGGTTAAGGTGTACGTGGAGGATGAGAGGAGAAGGAGTGTTTTCAGGTATAGGGCTACAATTCCAAGGATTGAGGATCTTACAGAGTTGCTGAAGAAGAAGCTGGGATGAAGAAGAAAAGAAAACGGAAATTCATTAGAATCGAGAAAAGAAAAACACCAAGAGGGAAATACTTTAGATTATTTGTTAGAGGAAAGATGATCTTTGGAAAAAATGAACATCCATTCAAACAATATCTTAAAGTTCCGCATTACCATGTTGGAGAAAAGATTAAGATCGTAAGGAGACCGAAACAATTAAGAGATGTTTGGATAAAGAGGAAGGGAAAATATGAGAGGTTTAGCAAGGTTGTTAAGGAGGTCTTCAGGGGAACAATCTCAAGAATTAGAGGTAGAGGCAAGAAGCGTAGAGGAAATAGACAGGCAAATAAGAGAGATTGAAGAAAAGTATGGAATGAGCTATGAAGAATTTTATGAGCATATTGAAAGCGATATTAGTAAGCTTACCAAAGATCATGACGAAGGAGAAGTTATGGATGATCTTGCTAAGCTGATTACTTTATTAGATCTTAAAGAGAAGTTAACAGGTCAAAGAATTTTCGATAAGCTTAGTGAATATTAAAGAAACGAAATATCTCCTAGATGAGGTTAGAAGTAAGCGAAAGAGAAAGAAGAAAGGAGATCAAAGAGGAGATTAGCAGACTTATGCAAAAGTATGGA
>QMZC01000182.1 GCA_003662995.1 Archaeoglobales archaeon | reverse complement strand
CGCTGGGGGGGCGAGAATTCTTGTGTGATAATTTTCTGCATTTCCGAGCTCATAATGTATCATAACGTCGGAAAAATCTACCACTTCCTCCTCAACGTGATGAAAAATACAAAAAAAGTTATAGGAATGATTGTCGACGGTGCTCAGGATAAAAGGGATGAGTTACTAATATCAACTCTTTTCGATGCCGTCTTCAGGATTGAGAGAACCGAAAGCAAAGTTCTCCTTGTTCCCGAGCTGCACATGAGCAATAGATCATTCAAGATTAAATACAGCGATGGCATCGTTGAGATAGTTTAAGGGGGGTGGTAATATTGAAAATATCCACGGGAATTCCCGGTTTTGATGATGTTCTTAAGGGTGGGTTGGAGGGGGGCTGGAGTTACCTTCTCAAAGGTGAACCGGGAACTGGCAAGACAATTTTTGGCCTGCAGTTTTTGCTTGCAAGAGATGAATCGGTGTACATTTCATTTGATGAAGTATACGATGAGGTAAAGCTTCAGGCGGAAAAATTTGGTTGGGACATCAGCAACATCCATTTCGTGGATAAAGTTAAAGAGATGGATGTTCTGAGAGCAGATCCTCTCTTCTACGATACTGCAGCCGAGATAGCTGAGTTTGTGGAGTCGATAACCGGCTTAAAGGAGATAGAGAACGTCGAGAGGTCTTCATAGACGGTGTTGGGGTTTTAAAGGATGCAACGAAAAGCGAAGCCATGTATCGCAGGATACTCTCATCCATAATCAATTTCTTGAACTCTATAGGGGCTACAACAATAATTTCCGCAGAGATGACAGAAGCCGTTGGAAGGGATATAATAAGCTATTTAACGAGCGGAGAGTTCGTGCTGAGGAAGATAAAAAGAAGAGACGGTAAAGTTTTCAGGACCATAGAGGTTCTGAAGTACAGAGGGGACGATGCTTATCTCGGCGAGCACTACTTTACGATAACGCCGAGAGGTATAGTCGTTTATCCAATAATCCCCGTTTTCCGGCCAAAGAAATATGAGAGAGAGCTCTTCTCTACCGGCAATGCCGAACTTGACAGGATGCTTGGAGGAGGGATACTGAAAGGCTCCAAAGTGTACATAGCCGGAAAGACTGGAGTTGGTAAGACAAGTTTGTGTTTGCAAATTCTCAAGGAGAACGATGAGAATGGAAAATTGGGTATCCTTTACACATTTGATGAATCTAAAGATGTCATTCTAAGAAAGTATAAAGATGTATTTGATTACGAGCCAAGAAAGCTAATTGTTAGAGAAGTCGGCGATGTGAACTTGGGAGAGTTCTACAACATGGTAATCAATGATTTGAAGCTTAATCCAGAAATCGTAGCAGTAGATCCGCTGAACGCTTTGGATGAGATGGCAATATCCACGGCGGAGTTTTTATCGATGCTCTCTCTGCTAAAGAGGCAGATGGAGGCTTTAGGCGTGACCTTCGTGGGCATATATGAGATAGGCCAGCCAGTAAGCGAGTTCCATTTTACGGGAGCGGGAATGAGCAGATTCGCCGACTACCTGATAGTCGGCAGGCATGTGGAAATGGATGGAGAACTACTCAAAGCGATTGCAGTTGTTAAGAACAGGTTCGGGGATCACGAGAGGACTATCAGAATACTCGACATTGAAAAAGGTAAGGGGCTGCTCATAGGTGAGCCGCTCAAAGAGCACAGCGGGCTTATGAGCGGAATTATTCAAAAAATCTCACAATAATTGCCTTGATACCATTTATCTGCTAAATTTGCCACGTATTCACCACACTCTAATTTTATCAGATTTTTGAGCCTACCAGCTCTTACTGCCAACCAGTTACCATTTCTGTATAACTGTACTCCTCTCTGAGTGTTTGGCACGATGATTAATATCTTCTTGTCCAAATCTACTCCAAAAGCGCAGAACTCTCCTTTGATGACGGGTGGAAAGAGTATGTGGGTCTTACCGCCTTTTACATTTACTATAACTTTAAGCTGCTGGTCTAATTCGCGAATGTTAATTTTTTCAACCCACACACTCTCGACACCGACTAATCGCAGAAGTTTATTATCTTCTACCATCCAACGAAACTTTTCAGCATGCGGATAGAGATCTCTAATCGTTCTTACAACAATTTTCGGCAAGTATATCAGCCTGGCGTTGGTGTTCCTATTCCTCACGAGCTTGTAGGATTTACCGGTTTTGTGCTCTAGTATCTTCAAGCGCACACAGTCCGAAACATCCCATATGCCATACAGCTCCTTGCTGACATTTACTCCAGCTTTTTTCAAAACAGTACTTGAAATTGATATTATTCCACTCTCGCCCTTGATCAATATTGGCTTTACAGGTTTTGGTCTGCTTTCAGTAACCTTGATAACGTAAAATCTTGAGACTCCGCATATTTCGGCTATTTCCTTTGGAGATAAACCGGCATTGCGCAACTTTTGCAAATCAGATGGATCAGCAGTTCTGTAAAGCCAGATCACGCTATCACCTCATGGCAGATTGAAGTAGATCGGTTCAATGTTCGGTGGAGGAAGAGATGGGATTAGAGAAGCGAGCATTGCAATTATGTAACCAATAACGGCGTTCTTTATGGTGTTTTTACCCTCCTGCATCGCTTTTGCATCTCCTCCTGAAGTCATTATCCTGATTCCTCCCCAGAGTAAAGCCAGCGTTAGCGCTGCAATTGCAATTCCCCTTAAAGCTAGGCTTAACTGCATATTTTCTTATTAACTTGGAAGTATATATG
>QMZC01000181.1 GCA_003662995.1 Archaeoglobales archaeon | reverse complement strand
TGGAGTCAATGAGAGAAGAAGAGTTAGCAGAAAAGATTGGAATTGATGAACTGGAAGTACTGGAGGACTTCAATAGGTGGATCGATCTGGAGATTGAGAAGGAAAAGCTGAAAGCTCGGTAGCACAAGGTTTGGTATTCTTTAATCTCTTCATAATAGCGTGGCTATTGAGCCGAAAGAGTAAGACAATAGTTCAACTATTGACTTCTTCAAACTTCAATTTTTGGACACGTTATAATGCGAATGTGAGGGTGCTGGTGGATGGCCATGGAGTTTATGAGTTCAAGAATTGCAGAAATTTTTTATACCAACTTATACCAAGTTATACTATGCAGAGGTACGTTTATCCTGTCGATCTTACAGAAGTTGAAAAGGAACTCAAGTTGATTACTGAGAAACTAAAAGTATCTAAGGCTGAGGCGATTAGAGAAGCTATCAGACACCTTGCAGAGGAGCTAAGAGGATTGGAAGTTGTTGAAATACGAGATGTTTCAAAAGATCAGGCGAAGAAAGAGATTATTGGGTTTATAAAGGGTAAAGATAGGGTTTGGGCGGATGAGATTGCAGACAGCTTAAGACTTGATCTCACACTTGTTAACGACATCTTAATGGAGCTGTGGGAGGAAGGCTATGTCGAGCCAGAGGATTGAAGGTGAGAAAATACGCTGTGTTGGTAGGAGAATATCTAAGCCGAGATTAATTCATCAGACTGGAAAACACAGAGCAATTGAAGTGTTTGTGGAGGGAAAGCCAGCTAAAGCTGAGGTTGTTAAAGTTTGGAGAGTTCTTAAGTAGCATGCTGATGAATGATGAATAGTTTTATAAAGATGGAGTCTAATTGATCACTATGCAAAAAATTGAGAATAAAAATATACTTCAAGAATTAAAGGATTTGAGAGATAAACTTGATTCTATTATTGAAACTCTTGAAATCATGTCTGATGAGGAATTAGTAGAATCTATAAAAAAAGCAGAAAAAGATATTGAGGAAGGAAGGTTAATAAATTATTTTGAATTAACAAAAGAATTGGGTATTAGGGATTAGAATATACATCTTTTCTGTGTCCAATTGTGAGAAGGATGATTTTATCACCTTTAATTTCGTAAATGACTCTATAAACTCCAACTCTAATTGATCTCTTGCCTGCAAATTCGTGAGAAAGAGGTTTGCCTAGATATGGATTATCCAGTAGTTTTACAATTTTATTGTCAATCTGAATGGCAAGAGTTTTATTTTTCTTGGTTAACTCTTGCAGTTTCTTTTTGAATTCATCTGTTGCAAGTAGATGCATTGAAGTTTGTTGGTGGAAAAAGTAATAACTTTTGTGGAAGTTATGAAGATTATTTCCCAGGCATTTCTATTTTAAAAGTAGGCTAAGCAACCTGTTCTTTTCCCGCAAACAGGACATTCTCCTTCAAACACATCATTTTCTTCCACGGGTGGAGCTGGTTTGTCTGTATACTCCAAAACTACAATATTATCGCATTCCAAACATTTGGCTCTCACATACTGAACCATCTAATTCACACTCCCATTTCCTATCTTCCTTCCATCCTTTTCTTTAAACACTTATCTCAACTTTTACTAGTACTTTTTTCTAAAATCTGTGCAAGTTTTAGAAGTAACCTTTCCACGTTTTCAGCATGATAATTAAATGAGTCTTCATCAAGAAAATCATGATAGAAATTTGCATGAAGCACCTCTGCTGAAGCTTTAAACAAATCTGCAATTTCTGGTTTATTAAAATCAACTGAAATTTTATTGATAATGTCTTTTATTTTCGAGTGTGTGCTTGGTCTCTCTCCATATAAAATCAATCCCAAAGCGTAAACCAAGTTATTTAGAGCGCCCCATAGGAACTCAGAGGCTTTAGGATATTTCTTAATCCGCCTATATTTTTTATAATTGTCGAAATAGTAATCGGCCAAAATTCTTTTGCGGGTAACATCTGTTATTTCTGACTTCTTAGTGTTCATCTATCACATCCCTCTTAGGAAATATTCTGATGCGTTCTTTATCAATTACCGCTTCTATCAATCTTACCTTTAGCTTGGTTTCTTCTGGGATTATACCATAGTCTCTTACCTCATACCAACTTTTGTCGCTAAAAAACAAGTTATCAACTGATCCTAATGGCATAACCTCTAAAACAAATTCCACGAGCATTCCTTCAAGCCCATATAAATTTTCATCGCCAATTATTCCTATAATTTCTCCAAATATCTTGCAATTTGTATGTAAAGAATAGTAGTCGGAGAGATACTTCTTTGAGACTTCTAAATAAAAATTTGAAATCCCCGTAGGAAAGTCAGTGATAATTAAATTTTTCGGAAGAACTTTATGATATACGGGGCTAACTACTATTAAAGCCATAATTTCACCTCCTACTTTTCAGGATATAACTCCTCCTCCATCTCTTTCAACTCCTTATCTTCCCCCCACCCCCTCCTTATACACTCTCTCGATCACTTCCTAGCTCCACGTTACCAGCTCTACATTCTTAAATTCTTTTTTGTCTATTTTAAAGCTTTTTCCAGATGGATCGTATATCAATAAAATGCGATAAGGAAAAGATTCCTGAAACGAGTAGAGGAGATAGACAGAATCCTATATTCGATTGATAAACCAATAGAGGTTACAGATGAAGAACGTCTTGAAATTCTTGATTGGTTCGGTCATGCAGTTAGAGCAATCAATAATAATGGAAACGGTTGGAGTGCACAGGTAACTCCAGAACAGGCGATTAAGAGATTATTCAAAAC
>QMZC01000180.1 GCA_003662995.1 Archaeoglobales archaeon | reverse complement strand
TCCAGAGATGAGTGTTAAAGAAAACATAACAATAACGACACTTAATGAAATAAGTAAATTCTTGGGAATTATAGATATGAAAAAGGAAAGAGAGATATCATTAAAATGGGTTAAAGACCTAAACATAGTAACCCCAAGTTTAAATGCAAAAGTTTCCAATTTATCTGGAGGAAATCAACAAAAAGTTGTTATTGCAAAAATACTTCAAACAAAGCCAAAAATTATAATTTTTGATGAACCTACCATGGGTATTGATGTAGGAGCTAAAGTCGAAATAAGGAGAATCATTGCAAATCTTTCGGAACAAGGCATATCGGTTATATTACTTTCCTCTGATGTTGAAGAAGTTTTATCCTTAGCAGATAGAATTATTGTCATGGTTAAAGGTCGGGTAACACGTGAAATGGTTAACAAAGGGATTTCCAAAGATGAAATTATATCTCTAATATGCAAGGTGGAGGTAGAAAAAGTTGCAGCATAAAAGAAAAAATGTGAAAGAGAAAGACTCGTTTAAGTCAGCTACCGTTTTTCTTAAAAAATTTTTTGAATTTGAGGAATCAAAGCCCCTAACTGCCTTGATAGCTCTTTTTATAGGTTCTTCAATTATTTCTCCTCACTTTCTCACGTGGTACAATCAGCGAATTTTACTTTTGCAGATGGCTCCACTTGCCATGTTAGCCTTAGGAGAAGCTGCCGTTATCCTAATGGGGAGCATTGACTTGTCTCCTGGATCTGTGATGGCTCTTTCGGGAACTGTAGCAGCAATAGCATTAGTTTATTGGCACATGCCAGTTGGTGTGGCGGTAGTAGTGGGAATGTTGACGGGCGCATTATGTGGTCTAATTAATGGCTTATTGGTTACCAAAGCTAAAATTCCAAGTTTTGTGGCAACTTTAGCTATCCTTGTGGCTGGAAGAGGGATGGTTCTAATAATAACTGGAGGCACTCCGGTGGTTGGACTAAAACCTTTTACCTTTCTAACATCAGATATAGCTTTCCTACCATCAATGGTATGGATTGCAATCCTGGCAACAATTTTTACTTTCTTTCTCTTGAGATTGACAAAGATAGGGAGAGAGGTATATGCTATTGGAGGAAATGAAGACGCTGCAAGATATTCAGGAGTAAATGCGGATTTGACAAAAGTAATAATCTTTACAATGGCTGGTGTTTTATACGCCATTTCAGGGTTAATGATGAATGCTAGATTGGAAGTTGCATATCCTTGGACCGGTTGGGGCTATGAACTTGATGCAATTGCTGCCGCTGTTCTAGGTGGGGTACAACTGACGGGTGGCGTTGGTTCGACACTGGGCTCTGTAATAGGAGCGTATATACTAACTTTGATCACAAATATTCTAATTCTCTTAGGAGTGAATCCGTATTATCAATGGGTAGTAAAAGGCGCAATATTGGCTATTGCAGCCACAGTTCTCACAAGGGGTCTAAGATACGTCAAATAAGCCCTAAATTATAGAGGTACATTAGATAAGTAGACAATGTCTATTCAATGAATTGAATCTATTTGGATAAGCTTTAAATTTTTTAAGTTAATAATTATTAACCAACCCTCAAGTTGAGTGAGGAGAGTGGTGAGAGATGAAGTATCGAAAGGCTGTAACAAAAACTGTTGCAATTGGAATTATTATTATTGTTATTGCAGCAGCAATAGGTGTTGCAGCGTACTTTCTTTTAGCGCCTCCAAAGGCTCCAGAATTTGACGTAGCATTATTTATTAGCAATCTTGGTAACCCTTACTTTGTAGCATTAAAAAACGGATCAGACGCAGCCGTTAGTGAACTTGAACAAAAAGGAATTACCGTTAAACTGACGGTTTACGACGCAAAAGATGACGCAAGCTTACAAACAAGCCAGATTGAAACGGCAGTCGGGCAGAAAGTTGACGCTATAGTTGTGAACCCAGTTCATAAAGAGGCAATACAGCCAGCACTTGAGAAGGCTCTTGAAGCGGGTATACCAGTAGTTACCACAGATAGAGATGTCGCTAATAAATCACTTAGAATATGCTTCACCGGGACAGATAACGTCGAGGGAGGAGAATTAGCTGCAAAAGCACTGATAGAAGCTTTGAGAGCCTCTGGTAAACCTACACCTTGGAAAGTTGTAATCCTAAACGGAATACCTGGAACAACTGCTGCAGAAGAGAGAAAAACCGGGTTCCATAATATATTAGATGATTTTGTCGACAATGGTACGGTAGAAATAGTGGCCGAAGAGGTAGCAAACTTCAGAAGAGATGAAGGTCAGTCAGACATGGAAAGCATTCTAGCTGCGCACCCTGACGTGGATGCTGTAATATGCGCAAATGACGAAATGGCCTTGGGCGCAATTCTTGCGATTGAAGGAGCTGACTTAACACCAGGCGAGGATATTATAGTTGTAGGCTATGACGCTATTCCAGATGCTGTTCAAGCTATCAAGGATGGTAAGATGTACGCAACAATAGCTCAAAGCCCATTCTTACAGGGATACTGGGGTGTTCTAATAGCATACTACTATGTATTTAAGAACTGGCAACCAGAAGAAGACTTTATCCCAACGCCTCTAGTTGTAGTTACTGCAGAGAATGTCGATACATTCTCAGAAGAAGTTGCATCACCTAAACCGCTCCCAGGGGCTCCTTCAGAATAAAATTATCATATTTTTTCTTTTTGACTAAATTGAAAATTTAGCTAACTTTTTTATGAAAAATTGCTGGGTCTGAGTTTAATGGGTTGGTAATAACCGTTTTTCGGTTAATTTGCGTATGTCTGTTGAAAGTTTT
>QMZC01000179.1 GCA_003662995.1 Archaeoglobales archaeon | reverse complement strand
TTATTTCCAGAGGTACTTTGTTTCTCTCGAAGATTTTCAACTTCTTTACAATTTCCTTTACTTTTAGCATAATAATGCATGATTTTAAGTATTTGTAGTTTTATGTAATGTGGACAGGTCTGTTTAATGGAACAATAATTCTGCCAGTGGTCGGAATGTGTATAATTCCGTTTATAACAGCCCTAATATCCAAGGAACCGATGCTCATAAGATTTCCGGTTTATGGGAAAGGGCAAAGATTGCTCTTAACTTTTTTAACATTACTACAAGCTTTCATTTTTACAATAGTGGTTGCAGTGCTTTTGTACAATGTAAAAGTGATTAATTTTGGTACATTTCCCTTGCTTGTTTTTGGATTTGTTGTATTTCTATTTGGATGGGTCTATTGGATGTGGAAACGTTACTCCATTCCAGTTTAATTTTTGTTTTTTGTTTTTGATCTCTTTTTATTTTAATAGCACATTAATTTATTCAGGTAAGCTAACTCAGCGAATATTTTAGGACAAAAACTTATAAGATTTTGAATTAAATAAAAATCATGAAAGTTGAGGGGCAAGTATCCTTTAAATCGGATTTGAAGCTTGTAGTGTTTTATCACGGGCTTTTTGGCGAAAGGTTTATTGCAAATCTCATGAATTACTCAAATTCTTGCCCATCTTTTGGAGCTTGCGGAATTGATTTGTGTAGTCAGTGTAAAGAGAACGTTTATAGCTTCTCAAAAAACATAGTTGCAACCTTTGGAATGCTTGACCCTTTAACGATGCCACAATTCATTGAAGATGCCGAGGAATTTTTACCAAAGGAGATACCTAAAGCCGATTTGGCGATAGCCATAAACCTACATCCAGACGTTTTAGCTTCATTACCAGAAAAGTTGAAGGAGAGCGGAATTAAAGGGTTGATTGTGCCAGTTGAAGAACCTAAATGGTGTTCTGCTGGTTTAGCTAAGCAGTTGAAGGGGAAGTGTAATGATTTGGGTTTGGAGTTTGCTGCACCAAAGCCGTTCTGCATTTTAACGCCTTCTGACGAACATCCTACAATCAACAGGTTTATCGAGGAGATGGGGATGGGCTATCCAATCTTTGAGATTGAAGTGGAAAACAAAAACGATAAGGAAAAGATCGAAACCGTAAGAATACTAAGAAGTGAACCTTGTGGGGCTGCATGGTTTATCGGTATAAAGCTTAGGGAGTTTGAATTTGAGAATATTAGAGAGTTGTGGGACAGAATTGCTGAGGCACACCACTCTTTCCCTTGCACTGGGAGCATGGAAAAAGACAACGAGTACAATGAAACTTTATTACACATAGCCGGCTATGCTGCAAGACATGCTGTGGATGAGGCTTTGGGTTATGAGGGTGATGAAGACATTCCCGAGCACATAATGGATGTTGTTGTAAAATGATCAAATTAAACAGGCATTTTTCAAAATAAATTCTACATCCACTTTTTCCTCAACAACGTTGGCTAATTTATTTATTCCACTCTCCATCCCCTGATTCTGAAATTTAACGCCCAAATACTTGCAAACAGCCTTAACAACGTTTTCATTCCAGAATAGACCGTGTAAATAGCTACCCCACACCATTCCGTCATCGCTGTAACATCCGTCATCCTCAAACAACGGATTTTTTGATACTGTCTTACCCTTGTGTATCTCGTAACCCCAAACGTATTCGTTCTTGATTGCATCAACAATAACCGCATCTCCTGTAACTCTCTTCTTTGTCTGTACTGTTATTTTTCTGTACTCATCAAAGGTTGTAATGGCATCTAACAATCCCAAACCCTTGACCTTGACGAAATCGTGTTCTACACCTTTATCGATCATCTCTTTGCCCAAAATTTGGTATCCACCGCAAATTCCGATAATCGGAATTTTACCTACAACTTTTCTTATTTTTTCCACAATTCCAGAGCCCTTCAAAGCTTTTAAATCAGCGATGCTGTCTTTTGTTCCGGGCAGTATTACAACTTCGTAGTCGTCTAAATTCGATTTGTTGTTTAGTCTAACAAAATCCACCCCAATAAACCTTAAAGGTTCGAAATCGGTAAAGTTCGAAATTCTGTTTAGCTTTAAAACTCCGATTGGCTTGTAGTTACTATCATCCCAATCCTCAATACTCAGAGAATCTTCTGAGGGCAAAGGAAAGTTGAGGTAGGGTATGATTCCTAAGCATTTCACATTCATAAGTTTTTCAAGCTGTTGTGTTCCACTGGTGAGCAAACCTTCGTATCCCCTCAGTTTGTTGATAACGAATCCTTTAACCAATCTGGAGACGTCGTTGGGCAATAATTTGTAAGTGCCGTAGATGGATGAAAAGACACCACCCCTCTCTATGTCTCCAATCAAATAAACGTCGGGATTTGCGATTCTCGCAATTCCGATATTAGCTAAATCCCTATCATACAAGTTTATTTCAGCCATCCCACCAGCACCCTCTATTATGACCAACTCGTACTCTTGAGATAAATCGTAAAAAGCTCGTTTTACCACATCTTTTAACCAGTGTATTTCCTTGTAATACTCCATTGCTGAAACGTCTTTAATTGCCTTACCCATTACAACAAGCTGTGATGTGTAGTTTCCCTTTGGCTTCAACAAGATGGGGTTCATCCTTACATCAACTTCTACTCCAGCAGCTTCAGCCTGAAAAGCTTGAGCTATCGCCACTTCCTTTCCATCTTTTGTAATAAACGAGTTTAAACTCATGTTTTGAGCTTTGAATGGCGCAACTTTAAACCCCATTCTGCTAAAAATCTTACACAAAGCAGCAACAAACAAACTCTTGCCAGCGTGGCTTG
>QMZC01000178.1 GCA_003662995.1 Archaeoglobales archaeon | reverse complement strand
TAAAAGAAATAGCAGCTAAAAATAGAGAAATGGCTAAGCACCCATTTAAGGAATTTCTTGTAAAGAAGGGAGTAAAACATCTTGGTAAGGATAAGTCATCCTCAAACGAATGGGAGGTTGATTGAAATTAATTCAGGATTATCACACTGATGCAAAAAGATTATTAAATCTTAATAGAACGAGGAGCGATGTTCAGCGTTAGAGTTGAGAAGGTAATAAAGTACAATGAGAACTACTCAACCATCTTTTTCGATTCGTATCTAAAATCATACCCTGGACAGTTTGTTATGGTTAATGTGTTCGGATACGAAGAGATTCCCCTGAGCCTCTCATCACCGAATTCTGTAACCGTTAAGGCTGTCGGAAAGACTACCAAAGCATTGATAAACATACCAACGGGTGAACTTTTGGGAATAAGGGGCTCATTCGGAAAGCCATTTACGCCAACAAACGGAAAAGCTTTATTAATTGCTGGGGGTATTGGGGCTGCCCCCCTCTTCTACTTGCACGACTACCTGAAAAGAAAAGGTGTTGAAGTTAAGGTTTTGTATGGGGCTAGAACACAAGAGGAATTAATTTGGAAAAGTAGGTTTGAAAACGTCGTAACATCTACAGACGATGGCTCAGAAGGATTTAAGGGGACGGTTTTTGATTTGCTAAAGCGAGAAAGGATTGAGGAGTACTCGAAGATCTACTGCTGTGGACCTGAAGCTCTGTTGAAAAAATTGTACAATTACTTTGAGGAACTTGAAATTCTCAGTAAAACTGAATTTTCATTAGAGAGATATATGAGATGCGGGATTGGAGTTTGTGGTTCTTGCGTCTTGGAGAACGGATTGAGAGTTTGTGCAGATGGTCCAGTTTTTAGAGGGGATGAAATAGATTTCTAAATTTATTGAAAATCCATTCGAAGTTCTCAAAATGTTATTTTTTATCATGTATTTTAGTAATTTATTATGATAAAATTTCTCTATAATTTTTCATAATTTATCATGGGAGAAAATTATAAATAGAATTAGATTTTATTAGTATTGGTGATAACATGGGTGCATTCCAGATTCATCCAGATAGGGTGGACATTAAGGTGACAAAAGAGAGAAAGTATCAAGATTTAATACCTGTTAGAAACGCTATAAGACCACTTTAACTTTATTTTTATTTATTTTTGTCTTTATTTTACTAACTACCTTTTAGAATCCCATCGTTGTCAATTCAAATTTAAAACGTATCTTTCCCTCTTTTCATCCCACCTACACCTTCTAATCTCATCCATCACATTGTCAGACACAACAATGTGGTTTATTTGACTGCACACCTTGTAAAAATCTTCTTTTCTTAGATTTAGCCAATCAAATTTCTCAAAATCGCTCTTGCAAACAACCCTAAAAGCTTTACCAACATCCACCCTTGTTGCAATCTTTGGCAGTTCCTTAGCCAACCTCTTTCTGGCAATTATGGGTTTTTGCACTTTTTTAATAGCAGTATCTACGTTTTCACCATCCAAAACAACTCTCAAAACTATTTCGGCAATCGTATTTAATCTGTCAGGAACTCCCGTTATATCGCCTTTAAGTAAAATCTTCCTTGACTCAAAATTTATGCCCTCTTTCTCCAGCATTTCACCAATTTTCGACGTCAAACCCCTTTTGTTTCCGCTCTTATCAACTATCCCGCCAATGATGTAGCATTCTGCCTTTTTTTCATCGAACTCTTTGCCAGCATTTGGATCAAGCAAGACAACTTTCTTAACCCTCTTTTTCTTTATAAATTCGGGTGTGGAAGGATAGTATACACCAATGCCACAATTTAGCGTTACTATTAGTCTTTCATCCCACATAAACCTTCTAACAACATTGAGCGTTTCTCTAATTTGAATTAGCAGGCTTTTTTTCTCCTTCTTTGAATGCAAATCGTAAAACGAACAGTCAATCAATATGTATGGAAATCCAACTTTTTTTGCATTGCTTAGCAATTCTTCTGCCGTTAGTATTACATTACCACCACATTTCCCAAAATAAACTTGAGGTGGTGCTATTACCGTATTTCCATTTAAATCAAACGAATACTTCAATTTTTTCTTAGCACAGCAAACACTTGCCTTTTTACATGTCAAATAAACAGCCATCTTTTGAATTGGATCATCACTTTTAATTATCTTAGATATTGATGTTCCGATTCTGTCTATTCCCTTGTTCTTTAGCAATTCAACGAATACATCTTTGAGTCTCACTTTTGTAGCTTATGGGAATCAAAAAATTAATTTTTCTGAGCTAAAATTTACAATTTTTTAATACATATCTTTTTATAGTTTGGTGTATAGTGTATAATGGTGAAAGAAAAATGAAAACTGAGTTAAATACATTCTTGGGAATGAAACACGTGAACAAAGTATATGAAATTGTTGGAGAGTGGGAGTTTGTAATTGAAAACTGCCCAGAGAAGTTGAAGGTTAAGGTTGTGGAAAGACCAGATGGTAAGTACATCGGTGTGACTAACTACATGATACAGGAGCCTGGCAGAACCAATCCGTATTTGAGCTATCAGATCAAAGACAGCGTTTATGACGCTTTGAAAGATTCTGTTATCGGGTTCTTAGCCTATTGGGATCCAGCAATAGCCAATCAGATAAAACTCATTCCTTATGAAGGCTACTAACTTTTTATTTTAATTTTAAATTTTTAAAGAAATTGATGTGATAAAAAATTCGGAATTGAATGTTTTACCTAACAGGACCTGTCCACTTTAACACAACTTCCACCTCAAACGATTATAATAAAGCATGAACAGCTTACAGAACAAATTCCAGTTTCTAACAGGATTTAAACAAGTAATTGAGCAAAAGAATATCTTT
>QMZC01000177.1 GCA_003662995.1 Archaeoglobales archaeon | reverse complement strand
TGAAGGGAATAGGTAAATTGCCAGATGGATTGCTAGTTCTTATCGATTTGAACAAGGTGTTGAGCGAGGATGAGCTGGAGTTGTTGAATTAGACATAGACACCCACCTCCGCAATTATTTTTTATAATTTTTTACATAACAGTGGTGATACCTTTGACCACACCTATAATCAACGATTGCTGAAAACCAATAATAGAATCATAGTACAGACGTTTAAAAAAATAAAAATACTATAAAACTATAGTAAAGCATAAAAACTATGATTTAGTAAGTCACAAAAAATTCTAAAAAATTATAATGATGCAGAAAATAATAATAGCGTTGATAATAACAATAACAGTAATTATATTTTTTCCAACAGCATCGGCTGAGAAAATAGTTGTAGGTATTTATGATAATCTTCCTTTAGTATTTTATGAGAGCAATGAAAACAAGGCTAAGGGAATTTTCATTGACATTCTCGAGTACATTGCAGAAAAAGAGAGTTGGGAAATAGTTTACTATTACGATAATTTTCCAAGCTTACTCGAAAAACTCAAAAGAGGAGAGATCGACTTACTCGTTGATATAGCATATTCTGAGGAGAGAGACAAAATCTTTGATTTCAACAATGAAACTGTAATTACAAATTGGGGCGTGGTTTATGCAAGAGAGAAGCTTGACTCGATAATGCAGCTTGAAGGGTTGAGAATAGCTGGAGTAAAGAGCGACGTCTACTTTGAGAATCTAAAAGAGCTTGCAAAGAGTTTTGGGATAAAGTGTGATTTTATCGAGATTGAGGGAGACTATTCAGATGTTCTCAATTCTGTGAAAAGAGGAGATGCCGATGCAGGTGTTGTTTCAAGAATATATGGAAAGCTTCATGCAAGAGATTTGCAGAGAACAAGCATAATTTTCTCACCAATAGAGTTGAGATTTGCTTCTCCTGAAGGTAGGGGAGAACTTTTGCAAGCAATAGATAAACACCTTATGGAAATGAAGGCTGATGAGAACTCAGTTCTCTTCATATCCATTGATAGATGGTTGGGAAGAGGTGTTGTAAAACCGGTAATTCCAGAATGGCTCGCCTACTCAGTAATATTTTTTGGAATAGTAGCGTTTTTCGTGGCTTTTAGGAATTTTTATGTTGAAAGGGAGCTTGAAAAGAGAACAAAAGACTTAAAGGAGAGTGAGAAAAAGTACAGGGATTTGTGGGAGAATGCAAACGACATCTTGTACATCCACGATTTGGATGGTAATTTTATAGAAGTGAACAAGGCAGGAAGAAGAATTTTTGGATACAGTGTTGAGGAAATAAAGGGTTTGAACATCAAAGATGTAATTGATGAGATGTACTTATCAAAAGCAATTGAAAAGATAAAAGAGAAGGTTTTGGCGGGCAAACATACAGAGCCGTATGAATTGTTGTGCAAAACAAAAGATGGAAAACCAATATGGGTTGAGGTAAAATCAAGACCAATTTTTGAAGATGGTAGAGTAGTTGCTGTTCAGGGGATTGCAAGCGATATTACTAAAAGAGTCGAGATGGAAAGAAAGCTTAGAGAAAGTGAAGAAAAATATAGAAAAATCTTTGAGAATTCGCCGAACATCATTGCAGTAGTAAACGAAGATGGTGTGTTTGTTGAGGCAAATCCATCAATGGCTAAAAGCTTGGGCACAAATCCGATAAACAAAACATTTTACGATGTTCTACCTAAAGAGATTGCGGAAGAGAGATTGGAGTATGTTAGAAAAGCCTTAAAAGAAAATAGAATACTAACGTTACAAGACGCGAGAGGGGGGAGGTATTTTATTAATAATTTTCTTCCAATTGAATTACCAGGAGGAAAGTATTGTCTAATTATTTCTCAGGAAGTAACGGAAATAAAAAGGTTAAATATGTTGCTTAATGCAATAAACAATATCAGCAAATTGATGCTTCATGAAAAAGATAAGCAAAAGTTTTTGAGAAAGGTTTGTGAAGAGTTGGCTTCATTGGAAGACTTCTCTCCCGTTACAATATGTCTGGTTGAAGATGGAAAAATTATTCCTGTAGTTGTCTCTGGAGAGAGAAAAGAAGTGCTGGAAAGGCAGAAAGAATGTAAAGTAATAAAAGAGGCTGTAAAGTGCAAGTCAATGGTGGTTAAAAGCGAAGAAACATGTGATATATGTGAAATAAAGCGAGATGAGTTCAAGCAGGTATTAAGCATACCAATGGTTGTTGATAATGAAGTTAAGGGTGTGGTTACGTTATATGTAACTACTGATGGGATAATAAAAGAAGAAATGGAATTGCTAGAGAGACTGGCTAATGATTTGGCTTTTGCACTGAAAGCAATTGAATTAGATGAGCTAAAAAGAAGAGCACATAAACAAATAGAGAAAAACATAGAGGAGTTTGCAATACTCGTTGACCACATAAGGAATCCTCTGGCAGCAATTTCATTGTTTGCGGAACTTAAGGTTCAAGAGTTGGATAAAGAGTTAGCTGAGAATATAATCAAACAGGTTAAGAGAATTGAAGATGTCATCAAAAGACTTGATGAAGGATGGTTGGAGTCAGAGAATATTAGAGAGTTTTTGAGAAAGTATTAATCATTCTCCAATGTATTTATCCACCGAAGCGGATTATTCGGTTTTCTCTGGTATAATGAAACTGTTAAAAAATTACAAATGGTTGAAATTTTTAGATAGAACTTCTCTCTCGTACACAAGGATTAGCAATGCAACAACGAAAGGTACGACCCCCTCAATTCCATTAAATCTCAGATATCTCATAGTATTCAGATGCTTCACAAGCAGTGACGAAATAATCCAACCACCAACGACAAATTTCATTGTCCAGAGGGCGTAGATGGCCACCAGTATGATCAGGTATACTCCCACAACGGTTGTTTT
>QMZC01000176.1 GCA_003662995.1 Archaeoglobales archaeon | reverse complement strand
GGATATACGAGAACGCTCCCGACAAACCTTACCCTTCTTAACCATCTGCTAAGGGTATCAACGTAAGCCATGAAAAGTTCGTACATGTCTTTAACAACACCATAAGCCTTTATCTTTACTTCCTCCAGCCTCTTATTCAATCCTTCAAGTCTGCTTAAAAAGAACCTATAAAGAACTTTAACTAGGCGGTACAGCCATTTATAATCAGTAAACACGTAAACCCTCCTTCTCGGAGGATTCTCGAACTTTTTCTTCATTTTCCTTGCAACATTCCTCGTATATCTACTCCCAACGAGAATTATGCAAGTCTCTCTAACATCCTTTGGCCACACAGCAAAATCTCTTGAGTTTAAAGCCTCTCTCTGAGCATTTAAAGCTGATCTAACGTGTTGCTCAGCTTTAGAAGGAGGAACGTACCACCTTCTTTCGGTGAACTTGATAGTTACAACATCGTAGCCATCTCCAATGGGTATTCCGATTGTTATCGTCTTGGATATATCATCTGTTCGTATATACTTTGGTAGCTTGTATTTGGGAATGTTGGCTTCTAAGAGGAGCCTTCTCACAATTCCAACAAGCCTATCATACATCTTGTTTGTCGTTGAATAATAAATGTCTGGAGGAGGCAAGATTCTCTCTTTTTCGCCTAATGCAATCTTTAAAAGCTGCTCGTACAATTTCTCAGTCTCGGAATCTGCAGAGCGAATCGATACTCGGCTAAGTGCTTTGAGCAGTATCTCAATCCTGTCCAAGATTATGTCTATGGCTGCCCTGCTGTAAGCCTGCTCGAATCCTTTTGGATCGCTCAACGCCATGTAATAAACATCTCGAAGAACGAAGTAAGCAATCTCCCTGAGAAACCTCCTACAAACAGTCCTTAGTTTTTCTACACCATCATTATCTGGCAACATAGCCTTAATCTTAACAACTTCCCTGAACTCGTTGCCCTCATTAATTTTCATGACATCATCAATGCTCGATTTCAGGTTTCTTAGATTTTCAGCCACTTCTCCGTCTGATATTATCGCTCTAACGTCATTGACGCCAAGCTTTAGATTCTTGAGAAATAGAATCATAGCCTTGCTTGGCTCTCCAACTCTTCTAACCTTTATTTTTTCTGCTGGCAGGTTGAGTAGATATTGTGTGAGAATAAAAAGTGGAATTCTGACAAGACTTCTTCTGAATTCCTCCTTTATAGCCCTCTTAATGTCTTCATCTACAATTTCTTCTATCCTATTGTATCTCTCAGCATCCTCTGACTCCCTATTCAGCTTCATTTTTATCGCCTTCTAAAACTTTCAAAACCCTCTTCAGAGTCTTATAGCTCTCAGCAGCCCTCTCAAGGAACTGTCTCTGTTTATCGGCAAAGGACTCTTTATACTCCTCAACAGCCTTAAAGAAGTCTTCAAGAATATCAGAAATGGCTATTAAATCGTCTATAGCCATTTCATAGATCTTCTTCCTCTTTACTTCCTTACCTGACTCATCAAAATAGATAACAAATAGATCGAGGTTTCCGTTTTCATCCTTGGTGAGTGCTGGCGAAATAAAATAGCCTTTATTCCGCTCACTTGCAGCATCAACCTTTATAGTAGGATCAAAGAACTCTATACAGTATTTGCTAACAGCGACTTTTGCGATCTCCTTAGCAACCCCCTTAAGCTTCTTCCTCGCCACTTCTGCAAGCTCTTCAGCTTTCACGCTTTCACCTCACGGTGAAAGCAGGATTGTGAGAACTCTGGCAATGACTTCCGAAAGAAGAACGATTCCGAGCCCTATCACACCGGCTATGAACATCTGCCTGGCTTTAACGATCTTCTCAGGATTTCCACCGCTGAACTTCCACATTATGCCGGCAGCTGCAAAAAGCAGTGGTGCTGCAGCCAAAACAACGATTTTCACAGCCGTATAGATCGTCTTTATCTTATCAGTTATCGGCTGAACAGCCTCTTCCACATTTTGAGCTAAAGCCAGCTGTATGGCAAGAATCAGAGCAAATCCAAGCACTACGAGAGCTTTAGCTTTAATTCCTAACTTCATAGCATCACCGTAGACACTTTTACTTCAAGGTATATATGTCTTACCTTGGAAGTATATAAGTAAAACCTTAAATACATCCAAGTAAAAGATAGTAATAGAGGTGATGAAGTTGATGGACGAGAAAGGATTTGCCGAGATCGTATCGGTGCTGCTAATCGCAGCAATAGCCGTAGCGATGTCAGCTTCAATGATCCAGCTCACTCAGAGCATTAGTGAAGAAATAGCTGAGAGTATCAGCGAATATTCAGCTGCGGTTTCTGTAACCAGCGATGGCATCAAAATTGTAAATCCAACGATTACGCCAATAGAGCTCAGCAGGATAAAGCTGATAGTCGATTCTCAGCCTGCAGAAATAAGGGATGCTAATAATAATGGTATCTGGGAGCCATCTGAATCAATAACGCTTAAAATTGAAGACAGGAATGGAGACGGCATAATACCGATAACCCTGCTCGTCGATGGTAAAGAAGTCTTTTACACGGTTTACGCGAAACCTATAGTTCTGTACAGCGATGAGAGATTTCCATCCATCGACCTTAACGTTTCAGCGTCTCAGGGAAAGCTAAGGCTTGAAATAGGCTCGCAGGATGACTCCGTTGTTTCAACGTACAAAGTGCAGCTCGGAGATTTGCACAACAAACTAACCCCTTGGAGAATAAAGGGGCTGATTGACCCTAAAGACATCGATGATCTGGTTGAGGAGCTCAAGCAATTCAGGGAGAGCGGTGAGAAAGGAGATTTAATGAGGAAATACTCTAAACTTCATGATGTAGTAGAGATTCCAGCGTCAGTTCTGGCAGATAAGGCCTATGTAATCGTTTACGTGAAAGACATAACCGGCAAGACTTCATCTAAGATTGTAGAGCTTTACAAGTACTATCC
>QMZC01000175.1 GCA_003662995.1 Archaeoglobales archaeon | reverse complement strand
TGAGGAACTTTGCTGGCACATCAAATAAGAACGATATTCTTGCCACCCAGTCAGCAAATACAGCAACGACTCCATATGTCACGCCGGTTATGATTATCTCACATGTGCTGACGGGATTAATTTATGGGGTAAAAAGCTCCTACATCTCAGCCCAAGCTTAGCATTCTTAATTTCTCAAATGTCATGACTCCAATTGAATAAAAAATTGAAGTCTTACCTCGCTTAAAGCATCTGCGTTTTCTTCTACCGTTTTCTAAGCAAATACGCAATTGCAATTAGTCCAATCACTGCAAAGATCCCTTCAAACCCAGGTTGCTCAGGGATTGTGGGCAATGGATTTATCGTTTTTGAAGTCGTAGTGGTAGGTGTTGGTGTTGACTCTATCCCCTTCACAGCTACAATAGCAAACTTTGAAAAACCGGGTGTTTTGGCTGAGTAGTAAATAAAATTCTCATCTTCGCCTACCACTCTTGTATCAAGGAAATCCCAATTTTCTGAGAACCTGCAAAGCCTTATCTGATTTTTATCCAGATTATTTTCATGCAACCATAATTTCTCTACTTTGAAACCTATTTCAGCACTCTTAACGCTTAAGTTTATGCTTTCTATTTCAAAACATGCATAGGTTATAGAATCTGGCACTTTTTTCCCTTCTTTTAGCTCTCTGATGTTTAAGTATACGTTTTCAGCTTCTTTTCTCAGCTTTACAGATATCTTTGTTAATTTTGAGTTCTCAAATACGAGATTTATCGGTGTATTTTTCTTAACTTTGGTGAATTTAACAACAGGAGTATCAGGAGTCATCGTAACTGGTTCGAGTGGCTCTGCAAATTCTTTCATCTTCTCTCCCTCTTGCAAGACCACAAGCACGAATTTACCAAGATGGCCTTCTTCATAGGCTTCTACCTCGTATAAACCTGGTTTTTCGAAACTGACACTTGCCTTTCCTCCAGAGGTTCTCGCTATCTTTAATCCATTTGCATATATCTTTGCATCCATCACCTTTCCATTGTGTTTCACAGTAAGTGTTGCTCTTTCTCCCACTCGCACAACTTTAGGAATACTTATTTCAAGCTTTTCCAGTCTTATTTCAGGCTTTTCTCCTCTTAGAATACTTTTTAGATACTCTTTTTTATCCTCAATTATCTTCTTCACTTCTCCAGCCAGCTCACTTGGTGAGACATCTCTCACAAATCTCTTCTCGAAGATTACGATAGCACTGCCATGCAAACTCTCGTTTATATCTCTGGCAGAAACTACCAACCCTTTCACCTCCCACACCTTTCTCGTGTCGTCTATAGCCTCAACAGCAGATTTCATACCCCAATGATTTTTGGCTCCAACGGCAGTACCAATTCCATCTATTTTTGGTACAACTGTATCCCAGACAACCTCACCCTGCAGCTGAACATCTGCAGGAATGTTCACGTTTACAGTCTCTTTCAAAGTCTCTCTAACGCTAACATTAACTCCTATCCCATTGATCTCAACTGATACTATCTCGCCAACATGATCGTCCAACTCGCTTACCTTGATTTTGTTTGCCATAATTGTAGAGGAGGTTACATAGAAAGAGGGTTTTGATATGTATTTTAAAGCCTTTTCAGCCTTTATGAATGGGGCCCAATCATTGAAAATCTCTTTGCTAACGATGAAACCTGTAACCTCAGCCCTTGCAGACTTCCAGTAGGTTTCCTCGTTAACTCTAAGCGTTGGTATGCCTCCCCCCACCAACCTTTCAACTTCTTTAGGATTTCTTGATATCTCCTTTGCCATCTTTATGATCTTCTTTAAGTTGATTCCTTCATTATCGAGCTTTCCAACTGAGACGAGAATTCTTTCTCTGTCTTCAAGGTTGAAACTCAGTTCTGTTAGCACAGCTGTGGTTTTAATCAGCCAGTACATATGTTTAGAGGGATTCTTCTCAAGCTCCTCAAAGGAGATATCAATAGGTTGAAGCTTTTTGCTTTCTGCAATCTTAACTATCCTCCATTCTTTCCCCCTGAAGTTCAGTTTTGAGATTTCTATCCCCTTTATCTCATAGTTGCCTGTTGTAAGTTTGCTCTTCCCAACAAGCAAGATCCTCACCGTATCGTTGATGTAAATGCCTGAAGGCTGCAATCCCGGTATATAGCTCTTAAAAACATTATCGATTACATCAAAAGTGAGGATCAGCCCTTTTATTCTGATTTGTTTTTGTATCAACTGAGCTGTTGGTTTAGCAACAGGTGTAAGTTTCTTGACAAGAGATGTGTAGATCCAGAAGTCCGTAGTTTTTACATCTACAAACTGTCTGTACTCCTCATAGCCTTTCTTTTTAACTACAACTTCATGGAGTCCTTTATTCACTTCAATCTCTAAACAATCTATACCTGCAATCCCCATATACTTTCCATCCACATAGACTTCAGCATCAACTGGAAAAGAGCAGACATACAACTTTGGAGGTGGAGTCGAAGTTGGTGTTGGCGTAGGAAGCGGAGTTAGATATGCTAAAATGCTTTTTAATTCACCTTCAACGACATAAACATTCTCTCTGTAATCTTCGTATCCTGATTTTTTCAACAAGACTTCGTGATCTCCTGGATTGATCTTCAGTGTAAGGTACTCAGTGTTTTTAGTTGTGCCCATGTACTGTCCATCCACGTAAACCTCAGCACCTTCGGGATACGACCATATGTACAGTTCTGTCTGAACAGGTGTCTTAGTTGGTGTTGGCGTAGGAAGCGGAGTTAGATATGCTTTAATATAGCTGTATCTTCCACTTTCTATGTAAATTTCTTTAATGTATATCCTAATTTTGTATATAACCCTCTACGGCGAGAGCTGGTTTGACAATCAAAAGAACTGCTACAATTATTAGGAGAGCTTTCAGTCTCCCATTCATCCTATCACCTTAACTATGATTGAAGTTACTTTATTATTA
>QMZC01000174.1 GCA_003662995.1 Archaeoglobales archaeon | reverse complement strand
GGGTTGTCTGCCGATCTGAATAAGATTTCACTGCCATTCTTAAATCTTAGAATTTTCTTATTCTCGCTGAATTCTTTAATCACTTCTTTAGGGAGCCATTGGTCCATCTCCCACCAGATGACATCCTTGATTAAGGTGTAGGTTGGGGCCACTATTAACCCTCTGCTTCCTGGTTGTTGAGTTGCTTCTTTGATCGATAAAATCCAGCCGATTGCCGTCTTGCCAGCACCAATTCCGCTGATGAATGCCTTGAATTTAGCTTCGTTGTTGAAAAATTCCCATTGTGGCTCAGTAAGCTCGATTGTCCTCACTTGCTGCATGTTCCCACCTTAACGACATTCCAGACTAATGTGGTTGGAGTTTCCTGAATGTCTCCCAATAGCTTAGCCTGTAATTCGAGCTGTTTCTCTATGCGTTCAATTGCCTTCAATGCTGTTTTTAGATCGCCTGCTGCTTTTGCCTCTTTAAGGATCCTAATGGTTTCTTCGTTAATTGCTATGAGTTGTTGAACTGAATCGATCCTGCCGTTAATTGCTTTGGTGACGATTTCCTCACGCTGCTTAACATGTTGAACAAGTGGATCTTTGTTTCTGTTGAAGTACCGCCAGACTGTTGATTGAGTTATTTTCTGCCCGCAACGCTCTGAAAGTTCTTTAGCGATCTGATAGTCTGACAATCCTTGGGCTTTGAGGATATTTGCTTCCTCCTCTAACCCTAATTTAATAATTCGATTTATTGCCATTTAATGCGAATTAATGCGAATGACTTTAAAAATGAGAGTTAGAAAAGCTTATTATTGATAGGATCTAAGTACTTGCTATGGTGAAATCATTCCCAAATCCTGTAAAATGTCCTCAAGGACATTGGATACTGCCAATTTATGATGTAGATAGTGAAGGTAAAGAAGAATTAAGCTGGATATGTTCATACACAGGGTCCGATCTTAAATCACGTTACATTTCTGGTGGTTCTGGTGGTTGTAAAAGTTGCCCACTTCAGCCATGAATAGGAAAAATCAAATCCTGTGCAGCAACCTCACCGGACACCACATGATTTCATCCCTGTACCTGAAAACTCCGATCTTCCCCTTCACAACTGCAATCAACTCCACGATTGAGCCTCTTGGGACCCTTGCCCACTTTGGGCCCATATAGCGACGAGGTTCTGATTTAAATTCGATTTTCTCATTCCAGGAATGATTCCAAATAATCTTCTTTCCATCTTTCCCACAAATTTCCAAGCAATCGTGTATTGTCGTTAAAAAACTTCCAATCGTTTCACAATAGAAATATTCACCATATATCGCTAATCCAAACTCATAAGGACATTTATCTTTATTCTTTTCAAGATTTTCAAAATCGAAGTCGAGACGTGTTTGGATCATACGAAATCACTAATCAAATAGGTGGCCCTTGGATCCCCAAGCTCCCGCATTTTCTTCATGATGTAGTTGTAGAGTTTGGGGCTTACCAAAGCCATCTGCTTCTCCCAGCCAAAATGGGCCGTGCAAGTTCTACAACCAATTCTCTCAATTTTTTCATACATTGGATTGAATGGAATGTTGTTTTCCTCAATAAACATCCAGACCTCAAATGTGTTCCAGTAAGCAATTGGATGGATAAACCAGTAGCCCTTCTTCTTTACGAAATACCAATCTCCATGCCTTATTATGAGCCATTTTCTCTGATAGCTCTCATCCCAAGTTAAGCCCGTAAATGTAGCCTCTATTCCGAGCTCTTGGATTTTATCTTTCAAGGACTTCTCTTTCATCCAGTAGCAACATCTTGGTGTTCCTGGGGTTTTGTATCCATTCTTCATCTTTACTTTCCTAGGCCATGGGAAGCCGTATTCATTCACGCATTGCCAGAATGTCTTAGCAGGTTTGACTTCGATTAAGTTTAGCCCCCACTCTCTGGTGAGCTTGCGGGCAAACTTGACGGTTTCAGGGAATTCAACACCTGTATTGGCCCATAAAACTGGGATGTCTGGATCCAACTCTCTTGCGAAGTACAGGACGACGACGCTGTCCTTACCAAATGAGCATGATACCGATAATTTCCTCCCGAATTCGTTGTAGGCTTTTCTGATTATCTTTCTTGTGTAGTTTATTTTGTCCTCGTAACTTGCTTTTACTCTTGAGTCGAATTGCTCAAAATTCATTCTGTCATTTGAATTATAGTTGACTTTAAGAATTTAAATCACCTCAGCAAAATCGGATAGATCGCCCCAGCGAGCTCATCGAACTCTTTTTCATCAATCAACCCCAACCTCTTAAGCTGGTCGAGAAATTCGTTTGCCAGCTTTGTTTTGATAGCTTTAGAGTTCTTAGGCAGATGTTCAAAACAAAGTTTTTTGAGCTGCTCTTCATTTTTAGCCCCGCAATGATCCATTATCTCTTCTAAAACATTTGATCTGTAGAGAAGGAAGTTTAATACTTTGTTGAAGCTGTCGAAACCATACCTGTCTGCAATTTTTGATAGCTCTATTCTATTGTTCTTATCTACACTTTGAAGTCTTGATTTAAATTTTAAATTGTTTTGTATAATGTTAACTTTATTTGACGATTTTGTTAACTTGTTAACACTTTCTGCGAAGGTGTCTGCTAACACTCCACTCGATCTGTTGTTCTTCTTCTCTTTCTCTAAACTACCTTGAATCTTATCTTCTCTCTCCATTTTTATTTTCCTCCTACGACTTAATTGTTTGAGTAATTAGATTTATCTAAATTTAATAAATTAAAGAAAGAAAATCTTATAGTTTTTATCACCTCCATGTAATATTTAATTAAGGGTGTTGGTGTAGGTATTCTCGCAAAATAAGTTAACAAGTTAACACCTCTGTTAACTTAGTCTTGTTAACACTTTCTAAGTATTTAGTTAACATTATATTATCTACTTTTAGAAATTCATAAGCCAAATTCCTGCACTCTCTGAACCACTCCTGAGCTTCATGTCGCCTGCTACCTCTACCTTGATTGTGTGCTGCAAGCCCGTAGCAGATTGCATGCATGAGGTCGCAGTCTGATCTC
>QMZC01000173.1 GCA_003662995.1 Archaeoglobales archaeon | reverse complement strand
CAAGTCAGATTTCAGGGTAAAAAGAACGGATATGGATTACAAAGTTGAAAAGGTTGAGATGATTTTAAAATCCAACACTACAACTTAAAGCTGAACACGATATAAGGTGTCACAAAAGTTTCAACTATTGCAGCTATCAGAAGCATTGGCAAAACAATTTTCAAATACTTCCTCAATGCATGAATAACTGCATTCCTAAATACAATCTCGCCATTCATAGCCCTCCAAAACTGTTTTCCCAGCCAAACTCCGTAACTACACGCAAATATGATTGCAGGTATCTCAAGTACTCCATGCGGAATTAAAGTCAAAGCAACGACATCAAAACCCATCTCCTTTCCCTTCACATATGCAACTAAGCCTATGAGATAGCCGTTTAAAATTACAAAAAAAATGGGAAATATTCCAAACAAAAATCCTGCCAACATAGCCATTAAGGCTTTGGCAGAGTTGTTGAGAAAGATGATTAAAAAGATTGATGCTGGATTCATATCTCTTACAAACTCAAATTGAGAAAAAAGCTGTTCTATTGTTTTTTCAGCCAATTCCTTGTTCTCTTTTGCAAAGAAAAAACCTGCCATGCACGATAGTATAAACAGAGTGGATAACATCAAAACGTATGGCTTAATACCGCTTAACCTGTCCATAGAATTTACTTAATTGCGGAGTATAATTCTTTTTTTGTAAGCCTTCCCTGCGTTTCAAAATTCCAAAAACTTTTAAACTTGTAGCAGTCTTAAAGGCATGGGCAAAACGATTGCAGAGAAGATATTGAGCGAAAAAAGTGGTAAAGACGCTTACGCCGGAGATATTGTAATAGCAAAACTCGATCAAATTGCACTGCAGGATGGAACTGCTCCTTTAGCAATCAGGCAACTGATGAATCTAAATGTTAAAATTAAAGCAGCCCACATAACGCACTTCTTTGTTGATCACGCATCACCCTCTCCACGAAAGGAGTTGAGTAATGATCAAAAGTTTATTAGGGAATTTGCGGAAAAGATTGGGGCTGATTTTAACATGCCCGGAGAGGGCATCATCCACCAGCTCATGGTTGAAAAACACGTAAATCCTGGAGACTTAGTTGTCGGTGCTGACAGTCATACATGCACTTACGGTGCTTTGGCAGCTTTTGCAACGGGAATGGGATCAACAGACGTTGCAGTTGCGATTGCTTTGGGAAAGAATTGGTTTAGAATTCCTGAAACTTTTAAAATTAATGTAGATGGTGAATTCAAAAAGGGTGTATATCCAAAGGATTTAATTTTATGGATTATCGGAGAACTGGGAGTTGATGATGCAACTTACAAAGCTTTGGAGTTTCATGGGGGCGCTATTGACAAAATGGAAATTGATGGAAGATTAACGATGGCAAACATGGCGATTGAGTGTGGAGCTAAGGCGGGTTTGTTCAAGTCAGATGAGGTTACAAGAAGGTTTTTGATTGGGGTTGGGAGGGAAGACAAATTTAGAGAAATAAAGCCGGATGAAGATGCTGTGTATGAGAAAGAGTTCTTCTTTGATTTATCCGATTTGGAGCCAATTGTTTCCAAACCGCATAATGTTGATAATGTTGCAACGATTTCTGAGGTTGAAGGAATTGAGATTGACCAAGTTTTCGTTGGCACATGTACAAATGGAAGGTTGTCCGACATCGGAGTGGTTGCAAGGATTTTAAAGGGAAATAAGGTTGATAAAAACGTTAGATTGATTGTGGGTCCAGCATCAAGGAAAGTTTATTTAGATGCTTTAAAGATGGGTTATCTGGAAATAATTGCCAACGCCGGAGGTTTGATAATTCCACCGGGTTGCGGACCATGTGTTGGCATTCACATGGGTGTGTTGGCTGATGGGGAGGTTTGTATCTCAACCCAAAACAGGAATTTTAGGGGAAGAATGGGGAACCCAGAATCATTTATATATCTGGCTTCTCCAGCGACTGCTGCTGCAAGCGCCATAGAAGGTAAGATTACCGATCCAAGAAAATTTTTGTAGTCAACAAATTTAGAAATCGTAAATCTTAAAACCAGTATGAAGAGGATAAGGAATAAATATAGCCAAGTTGCTAAATCTAAACAAGGGGCCCGTGGTCTAGCGGTTATGACGTCGCCTTTACGAGGCGAAAGTCGCCGGTTCGAATCCGGCCGGGCCCATCGTTTTCTAATACGATTGGGTGTTGAATGTCATCGAGGAAAACGAAGAGCCTTTATTCACTGTTATTCTAACAGACATTTTATTTAAATTCGCCTTCCCATGTAGTTTTATGAATATGGCATGCTCTCTATAGGGTATCACTCTTTTATAACATCTTTATATTCAGAAAAATAAATTTTTTATCTTATTTCCTCTTCAACAATATCAAATTTTATGTTTTCACCTAACAGCATTTGCTTGACTTTCTTAGGCATATCCAGAAATCCAAAATTGCCCTTTGACAATCTATCCTTAAACGATGTAACATCAACTTCATTCTTCATTAAATTTAGATATATTCCAGCTCTATCAATTTCATTTACCACGATGAACCCGACAATTTTGTTGCCTCTCAACACAAACTTTTTGTAAACCTCATTCTTTTCGTCGAACTTCCTGATTATCTCAAGGTTTTGCCCCCCTTTTTGGAGTATGCATTCCCACACTTATTACACGCATGTCGTAGAAGTGTAGTGAGGAGATGTTTGTGGTAGTAAACTCTCTTTTAACTCCAGCCATATTGAATGCTGCAACCACTCCACCCTTGTGTGCGTTATACCAAGAAGGTAACACCCTATTTGTCTTATAAACAAAATCATAAATCTCTGCACAATCCCCAGCAGCATAAACATCTTCAACACTCGTCCTCATGAGCTTGTCAACCACAATTCCCCTGTTTATCTTTACTTCCGTACCCTTAACCAAATCAACGTTTGGAATTGTACCAACAGCAACATCCTCTCAACTTCTTTCTCACCAACAACTTTTAGGATCCTTACCAGACTACATCTCAGCCAACCTCTGTAACACCTTCTTCTCTCTAAAACCCAGAGCTACAATTACCCCCACCAAAAGGACATTAACAGCCACGAACTTGTAAACGGATAT
>QMZC01000172.1 GCA_003662995.1 Archaeoglobales archaeon | reverse complement strand
GGCTATCCGCTAGGGTTAAAAATGAAACAAATACCACTTGGGGCGAGAATATTCTCGGTCGTAGACGCATTTGACTCAATGATGACGGATCGCCCCTATAGACCTGCCCTCTCCTATGAGGAGACCCTTCATAGAATCTATCTTGCCACAGGAACTCAATTTGATCCAGAGGTTGTAGACCAATTCTTTAACATAGTGTCCAGGGTCGTATCCGGAGAAAATTATTATTCTTATTTCCACAACTTTAAGGAGGTGAAAAAAAATGGAAACGTCGCATAAGCAGATTAATAAAAGTTTTGATCAGATCATAAGCTTTAAAATAGGTAACGAAGAATATGGAATCGAAATACTCAAAGTAAAAGAGGTAATTCGCTTTCAGGAGATCACACGACTTCCAAAAACACCTAACTTTGTAAAAGGAGTAATAAATCTAAGAGGTGACGTAATTCCAATTATTGATCTCCGGGAAAAGTTTGGACTCTCCCAACATGACTACAATGAACTGACAAGAGTTATAGTGGTTGAAGTGGATGGAAAGTCTGTTGGGATGGTGGTTGATAGTGTAAGTCACGTGATACGCATAGGAGAAGATCAGATAGACTCACACCTTTTAATAGGGGAAATCTCCGGTGATTATGTAAGAGGTGTGGGAAAACTTGATGACAGGCTTATCGTACTGCTCGATTTTGATCGAATACTTACAACTGAAGAAAAAATCGAACTAAAACAAATAAATGATAATCAATTAGAGGGAGGTAACTAAAAATGTTTAAAAACATGAAATTAAGAACAAGAATCATAGCAGGTTTTTTGATGGTAATCCTGCTTGGAATGTTCATAGCCTATATTGGCTACAATGGAATCGAGAAAATAAAGGGCTCTTTTAACACTACAAGAGATATAGAATCCCTGGCAACAGATCTCAAAGATATGGTAATTCACGAAAAGGGATATCTCGCCAAGGGTTCAAACGAAAGTAAAAATGAAGTGGAAAAACTGATTTCCAGTATAAAAACCAATGCTGAAAAACTGAAGAAAAAAATACCGGATAGAAAATTAAAAGAGGAAATGGATAAGATAATAAAAGCAATAAACACCTACGACTCTGAGTTTTACAAATATACAAAAACCCAGGAAAAAACAATCCAATATGCCAAAAGATGGAGAGAGATAGCATCAAGGGTAAATGCAGAGACATCTTCAATAATCCAAAATACTTTAAATCCAAAGTTGAAAGAGGCTATTGCAAAAAAGAACACCCGTGAAATGACTTTCTGGCAAAATATCCTGAATGGATTAAATGGAGATATTAGATTAAACTTTCTCGAGATGACAGTTGCGGGAGAAAGATTCGTATCAACTCAGGATGACAAAACATGGAAAGAGTTTGAAAAAATATCAGATATAATCCAGGAAAGCATCAAATCATGGTCAAAGCTGGTAAAAAAGAATACTCTCCTCTCAAATAGTGCAAAAAACATCAACGCTTCAATAATTGAATACATAACTCTTGGCAAACAATACCACGATTTATTTTTAAAACAAAATACAATACGGGCAGAACTCACCAAACAATCGGGAATGATCACAGAAATAGGAGAAAATCTTGTAAAAGAAGAAATGGAGAAAATAAACTCTGCAAGTATGAATGCGCTGAGAATAATGCTCATCGTAGCAGGTATAGCACTTGCCGTAGGGGTGATTGTTGCGCTGTTAATAACCCGGTCAATTACCAGACCAATCAATGAATCAATTGCTTTCGCCGAAGCAATCGCCAGTGGTGATCTCACAAATAAAATGACAGTAAGGCAGAACGATGAAATAGGAAAACTTGTATCAACTCTTAACAGCATGTCTGATGATCTCCAGAATATGGTTTTACAGCTCCAGGATGGATCAGAACAGTTAGCATCATCGAGTGAAGAGATTGCAGCAAGTTCTCAAAAACTATCAGAAGGGTCTCAAAATCAAGCCTCCACACTGGAAGAAACAAGTGCCTCTATCCAGGAATTAACTGCATCAATAGAACAGGTTGCCGATCACGCACAATCACAGACAGCAGCAGTAGAGGAAATGTCAAGCAGTATGGAACAAATGAGGCAGATGATAGACCAGGTTGCAGAAGCACTTGAAAATGTAACCAATAGTACAAGCAAATCGGCAAACAACGCAAAGGAAGGTTCAACAGCCGTCAATAATGTTATAGAGGCGATCTCCAAAATAGCGGAAAGTTCAAAAAAGATTGCGGGCATAGTAAATGTAATATCCGATATAGCGGATCAGACCAATCTGCTTGCGCTCAATGCATCGATTGAAGCAGCCAGAGCTGGCGAACATGGAAGAGGGTTTGCAGTAGTAGCAGATGAGGTTTCAAAACTTGCCGACAGAAGTGCCACCTCCACAAAAGAAATAATTGAGCTGATAAACGAAAGTGAAAAAGCGGTTCAGGCAGGGGTTTCAATAGGAGAAAAAACGGGCAAAGCAATGGAAGAGATAATGGAGGAAGCAAACAAAGCAATAGAACTGATGAAAAATCTACGGGATGCAATTGAACAACAGACAAATGCCCTCCGAGAAATGGACAAAGCTATTCAGAGCATCAATGAAATGAGTCAATCAATCAGTGCAGCAACTGAAGAGCAATCCACCAATGCAAAACAGGTTTCAAAGGCAATTGAAAATGTAAACGAGATTACACAGCAGGCTGCAGCAGCTGCTGAACAGATGGCAGCATCAACCGAACAATTATCAGGAATGGCTCAGGAACTTCAGGCACTTGCATCAAAGTTTAAAATTGATACAAACAGAATGGATATTTCTTCCGTGCAAACCAGTACTGAAGAAAAAATAGCAGAGAAAACCAGTACAATTGAAGAAGCATCGTTAGATAATGAGAGAGAGCAAACTAATCTGGATGTCTCTGAAGAGGCTGCGTAACAATAATCAAATAAATTGGCGGATTGATAACTAAAATCAATCCGCCATAATCCTATACTGAATCAACTTTATTTAAAGGAGAAAAATAAATGGAACTATACAACATTACCGATTACAGAAGGAATAAGAGATGCTTAATCGATTTAATAGGTAATAAT
>QMZC01000171.1 GCA_003662995.1 Archaeoglobales archaeon | reverse complement strand
TATCTTTTCAGTCTTTCCATGCGTTATCGCATTTCTTATTATGTTGTCAAAAACGGTTGATAATGCTTCATCAGCCAAAACTGTGCAATTGCCCTTGATTGTGAAGTCGATGTTGTACTTTGAGCAAATGCTGTTTATGATTTCTGCAACATTAAGAGGTTTTAATGCATCCTCATAAACCACAAGCTTTTCAAGTTCTTTCATCTGGTCAATCAGTTTGACACCCCTCTCTATGGCATCGAATATTTTATCCAGAAGTTTGTAATCTTTTTTTTCTTTGAATACCTCCAAAAAACCAGATATGACATTCAAAACGTTAAGTAATTCGTGCCGTGTAATTTTGTTTACCAGCAGAATCTCATTTAGTTTTCCATCATTTTTGTCAATTTTATTAGTCATGGAAAGTATGTTCGACTAAGTTTCATATATACGTTTTGTATTTAAATTTATATTACGAAATACTAATACAATTTAATCACTAAAAACAAGCAACTCCTCCAGCAAACTTACCAGTCTATTTCCTTTTTCTGTTAACTTATAGTAATCTCCAGATTTTTCAATAACTTTCATACTCAATAAATCTTTTAAACGGTCGCTCAACGCACCCGGGCTAACTCTAGCCTCATACACAAGCTGTGTAAATCTTACTGGATCGTTTCTGATTAAGAACAGAATTTTGCATGTATGTTTTCTAGATATCGTACGAACCACCTTCTCAATTTTGTATACATTATTTGTATTACTGCTCATCATTAAAATTTTTAAGAAATAGTTGTATATATCTGTTTTGGAAATATTTTTAATGCAGTTTGTATATACTTATTTAAATATAGAGTAATATACTTATATATTTGGCATCATAAACTTCAACATGACTGCATCAAAAAACAATACAACAATTTCGATAAGAGTGCCAAATAAATTAAAAGAAGAAATGAATAAGATAAAAATTAATTGGAGTGAATACTTAAGGATAGCCATTGAAGAAAAAATTAAGGAAGAAAAGTTGAAAAAACTGTGGGTAGAGATAGAGAACATCAAAAATGAAATAAACAATTTAGGAGGAATGAGACGTGATAATTGATTCCACAATCGCTGAGAGATGGTTTCTCAATAAAGGTTTCGAGAAAGAATGTTTAAAGTTGAGGGAAGAGTTTGAGAGGGGCAATATAAGTCTACAAGCTCCCGAAATTTTGATATACGAGGTTGGTGAGTCGATATTGAGGAGCAAAATTCCAACCAATCTGGCGTTGAAATTGTGTGCACTAGCCACCGAATACCTGAGGTATATTGTTGTGGACATTACCAAGGAAACCTCCTCAAGGGCGATTCATATTGGTAGGATGTATGACTTGCCTTTCAACTCCTCCTTGTACCTCTCATTATCTGAGCACCTTCGTGAGCCCTACGTTACGTTAAATGAGGAAATTGTAAGAATAAGAGATTTTAACGTTGTTCACTTGAACGATTTAGATTTAACTAGGTCGATATAAATACATCAATAAATATCTGTTATTTCTTATTTCATTATAGAAATTTCATATTTGAGCAAAAATAATTTAAATGCATCCTGTAAAGTTGTAATACTGCATTGAAATTGGAAAACTAATAAGGAGGTGGTAAGTTGAGCGTGGAAACAAAAAATATTACTAAAATAGAGGAATACGAAAATGAAGCATTTCAAGACTTGGCAAGGTCTATTACAAGATTAAAACAGGGTGATTTCAGCGTAAAGCTTCCTACAGACAAGTATGATGGAGATGTTGCAAAAACGTTTGATGAGTTCAACGCATTTATCGATGACATGAAATCTTTGTTTGCAGAAATTCTGAGAGTTGCTAATGAGGCTATTAAAGGAGATCTTGATGTTAAAGCTGATGTGATTGCCTATGGAGAGTATGCTAAACTTGTAGAAAACACAAACAGGTTAATAGATGCAATAGTCATCCCAATCAGAGAAGGTATGAGTGTCGTCAACAGTTATGCGGAAGGGGATTTAAAGAGAAGAGTGAGAAAAGATGTAAAAATGGATGGTGAGTTTGCAAGTTTTGCTAATGCCATAAACAATCTAGGAGACAGTCTTTCAAATTTCATTGAGGAAATGAAAAAAACTGCAGAAGACAATTCCACAAGTAGTAAAGAAATTAAAGAAGCTATTGAGCAGATTAATGCGGGTATGGAACAAATAAGTGCAGCATCGCAACAAATGGCGCAAGGTGCTGCAAATTTGTCTCGATTGGCAAACGATTCTGCTGTTGAAGCAAAAGAGACAGTTGAAAACATCAAAGATTTAACAAAAAAAGCTAAAGAATCTGCTGAATTTGCGGAAAGAGCCGTAGAAAATGCTGTATTGGTTGAGGAAGAGGGTGAAAAGGCACAAGATAGCATTCGGGATATCTTGGAGGAAATAAACAGTGTGGTTGGGATTGTTAATGGATTGGATTTTGCCGTGAAGAACATCGAAAAAGTAACTGAAAAGATAAAATCGATAGCAGACCAAACAAACCTGTTGGCATTGAATGCTGCAATTGAGGCTGCCAGAGCAGGAGAACATGGAAGAGGGTTTGCTGTTGTTGCTGATGAGGTTAGGAAGTTGGCTGAGGAGAGCAGAAAGAGTACAGTTGAGATAGGAGATATTGTTAAGAACGTATTACTGGAAACAGAAAAAGTTACCGAAGCTGCAAACAAAGTTCAACAACACGCAGAATCGGGTTCAGATGATATTCTCTCAGCATTAAATAGAAGTAAGGAGATCGGACAGATTGTTAAAGAAATAGGCGAAAAGATGGTAGAAATTGTCAAATATGCGGATGAAGGATTTACAAGGGTTGAGAGCATAGCAAAGAACATTGATGAAGTCGCATCCACTGCTGAAGAGGCTGCAGCATCAGCAGAGGAAACGTCTTCAGCAATTGAAGAGCAAACTGCAGCGGTTCAACAAATCTCCGCAAACATAGAACAAGTGGTCGGCTCTGTCGAGAGGACATTAGAGACGATAAAGGAGAAATTCGTATTATGAGTGCGAAAGAATCAACAATCCAACTCGTCGTCTTCAAGCTCGGCAGTGAAAGATATGGGGTGGAGACGTCACAAGTCAAAGAAATAATTAGAGTAGAAGAAATAACGAGAATACCAAATGCCCCAGAATTCGT
>QMZC01000170.1 GCA_003662995.1 Archaeoglobales archaeon | reverse complement strand
TTTAAATATCATAAAGTAGGAAATGTGAATAATGAGAAAAAGAGAGGTGATAGAATGGAATACGTCAAGATGGGTAAAAGGGGAGATGTCGTAATACCAATGGAAATTAGAAACAAGTACGGATTTAAGCCTGGAGATCTATTTAAAATAGTGGATGTTGATGGTGTTTTAACGCTCGCTAAGGTAAAAACTGAAGGAGAACTGATAACTGAACTCAGACATCTTGGATTCTTACTGGAAAAAGAAGGATATGATAGAGAGAAAGCTCTAAAGCTTGTAAATGAAGTTAAATCCAAAGAAGAATGAAGGTTGTTATTGATACCAACGTTTACATTGTAGCTGCCTTGGACTTGGCTAAAGGAGTAGATTCAGCAGAGGTAAAGGTGATAAAAGCTGCTGGAAAGAAATTCAGAGTTGTGATCTGTAAGGAAATACTGGAACAGATCATGAGGGTTGCAAAGAGGGTTGGGGACAAGGATTTGGGTAGTAGGTTAATTGCTGCTTTGTGGGTTGATGCTGCTCCTGTGTTCGTAGAGGTTTACGATGAAGTTGTAAAGGCGTATGATAATAAGATACCAAGAAAAGATCTGGCTATATTCGCTGCTGGATTGATAGCCAAAGCAGATTATCTAGTGTCAGAGGACAGAGAATTTCTGAGATGTGCCAAAAATGTACAGAATATGTTCAAATGCGTAACACCTGAGGAATTTGTTGAAGCTTTGAAATTATAGTTTTAGATTATAACATGAAAGGTAAAATATTACTCAGGATACTGGGATTATTTGTAATCACTCTGTTCGTTTCAGGTTACTTAAACTTCGCCATTCTTCAAAGTCCCAAAATACTTCTTAATGTTGGTATTGTTTCTCTCCAAAAGTTTTTCTAATGCATCATTTGGAATTCTTTCTCTCTCCTCATTTCACAAGTTGTTGGGACCTCTTCATATTATCGAAATTGTACATGTTTAACCTTCATAGGGCTGTATCAGAACGATATTATTTCCTCTTAGAACAACATTTCCAAGTTTCACAATCTTTTCACCATTTTTGTATTCGATAGTGTTGTTGAGATGAAGGTTCATGTAATTGTCTACACTTTCAAGCTCGCCTACGAGAATATTCTCTTCACACTTCAATTCAACCTTAACTGTTTTTCCAATAAGGGTTTTGATCATTTGAGTTGGGAACATCTTACTTACTCAAGTAAATATTTTAACTTATGCTAGCGGAGCTTCCTTCTAACATGCGGCAGATTAGTTACTATCATATTAATCATATTGGTTGCAATCGGTATTACAGTCGAATTCGGATATAGTTTTTCAGAATTAGCTCTGTCTTAGTGGAGAAATTGAGAATGGAAAGGGAATTCAGCATTGATGAGTCCACATTGTTATACCTTGCTATTGATTACAGGGAAGTTCAGTAAGCACCACAGTATTCAAGGTTGCGTTTGGCTACGAATGAGGAGGTCTGTGAATAATGCGATTTAGGTGAGGAAAAATGGAAATGGCGATAGTAAGATTTCCCGTAAAGCAAAAAACTTTATTGATGCAACCTACTGGAGTAGTTTTATGAAGTACTCTACCAAACTGAAAGGTGAGTTCAGACTAAGTGAAGCTGATGTATTGAAATTCCACCCGTGGATCAAACCTCTCTTAGAAGAGATCAAAAACAAGGGATGGAATTACAGATTTTCAAACATTAATGCTGAAGTTCTTGTTGAACTAAACTTAGACGATCTTATGCTAACACTCAATTATTATCCTCCCCGAATCGAGAAGTGGGAGGAGGAAGGAACTTACGAAATTTCAGCTAAGCTTGGTGAAAAGCCACCAGCAATCATGAAGATTCTCTCGATTGAAAGATTCAATGTTGACGTTTATCCCAAACACAGCTTGTATGCCGTGGAGGTAGATCCTTTTAAAAAAGAGATAAAAAAGATTAGGGATATCCTCTGGAATGGTCTGGGAGAAAAATGTTCAAGTAAGCTTAATGAGGCTAGAGATGTTTATGAAATTGCGAAATGGTTAATCGAGGATAAAGGATTTAAGCCAGCTAGTGATTACGTGTTAGAGAACTATAAGAAGCTTGTAGACTTATTCGAGAAGCCTTACAAGTTTGATCTAACACTTGAACTTACCGTAAAAGATGAGAGTAAAGTTCCAACTTGGAAAAGTCTTAAAAAAGAGCTGCATAACTTTTTCTACGATAGAGGCTTGCTTGTTGAATTGAAAGGAGATCATAAAAAATCATTTGATTTATTTAAGAAACCTATACCTTAATTTATGTTTCCAATATTATAATACCTCCTGTTGATCTCATTTTTGGTTAGATAACCTCCCACATAGTAGTTAATAGTATTTCAGAAGCTTTAGCTTTAACCAATTCAGGCGGGAAGTTCCTTGCGAGCGATGGGTAGTTCACCGCGACCATTTAGTTGAATTTATCAAGAATGTCTTTTACAGAAAATATTATATACTTCAAATGCGTTATTAATCACATGGAAAAAACTAAACACATCCAAACTGAGGTAAACGAGAACTTGCATGCAAAGTTATTGGGAATTTCCCATCACAAAGGTAAAAAGTTGAAGGAAGTAGTTAGAGAAGCATTGGAAGAGTACGTCAAAAAATTTGATAAAGAAATAGACAGCGATCCAATATTCAACATTATCGGAAGTTTCGAAACGAGAGAAGGTGATTGGAGCGAGAGGGATGAGTGGAGAGCATGATATTCGTTGACACTTCGGCCTTAATAGCTTTGGGTGACAGAAACGATAAAAATCACAAAAAAGCTGTTAAATTTTTCAGGGAAACCATAAAAACCACCAGATTTGTAATTCCAAAGCACATAATTGTAGAGTACATAGACGGTGTTACAAAAAGGATTGGTAAGAAAGAGGCAATGGAGAGACTAGATAACATTCTGAGCAGCAAGCTTATTATAATCCAGCACGATAAATTGAAGGATTGGGAGAAAGCAATAGAGTACTTCTTCAAGTATTCTGATCAGGAAATTGACTTGACTGATTGCTTGAGTTTTGCAATGATGGAGAGGCTTGATTTGAGAACGGCATTCACATTCGATTCTGATTTTAAAACGCACGGATTTGAAGTCGTTCCATGATTTGAAATTGTAGTATGAAAGGTAAAAT
>QMZC01000169.1 GCA_003662995.1 Archaeoglobales archaeon | reverse complement strand
TTTGCGCTTCGCTCGTCCCTTCATAAATCGTTCCAACCCTCGCATCTCTGTAATACCTTTCAATATCGTACTCCTTACTAAATCCATATCCACCAAATATTTGGACTGCCTCATAAGTCACTTTGATTGCTACCTCACTGGCAAACAGTTTGGCTGCTGAACTTAATGCTGGATCAGGCTTACCCTTATCAACAAGCCAGGCTGCCTTATAGACCAATAACTTGGCAGCTTCAATCTCTGTCCACATGTCAGCCAATTTGAACTGGATCGCTTGGTGTTCGATTAATGGCTTTCCGAAGGCTTTTCTCTGCTTTGCGTAGTCTAAGGCTCGTTCATAAGCACCAATAGCAATTCCTAAATGCAATGCACCAATCTTTATTCTGCTCTCATTGAAAAAGCTCATTAATTGATAGAAACCTTTATTGAGCTCACCTATTAGGTTTTCCTTCGGAATTCTAACGTTTTTCAACGCCACCTCACACGTATCGTGACAGTGCATGCCCATCTTCTCAATTGGCTTTGCTTCGTATCCCTCTCTATCAGTCTCAGCTAAAAACGCTGAAATTCCCCTGTGTGGTGGTTGTATGTCAGCAGTTTTTGCTAAAACTACTGTGTAGATTCCAACACTCCCATTTGTTATGAACTGCTTTGTTCCATTGATGACCCACTCATCCCCATCTAATACAGCCTTGGCTCTCATTGCAGCAACATCCGTTCCACAATCTGGCTCTGTAATCGCTATGGCTGAAGGTCCTTCACCCTTAGGAACCTTAGCCATGTAGTTCTCCTTCTGCTCCTCACTCCCGAACTTTAAGACCATTGGAACTCCTAAGGTTGCCAAATCAATTGATGAGCCTATGCTACTATCTGCTCTGCAAAACTCCATGCTGATTATTGCCTCAGCCAAACAACCCATTCCCGCCCCATTGTACTCTTCTGGTATGCTTGCACCAATAAATCCGAGTTTAGCAGCTTTTTTGTAAATCTCCATTGGATACTTCTTGCTTTCATCGTACTCCTTACCGTAAGGCATTATCTCCTTCTCAGCAAATTCTCTGACAGCATCCTGAAGCATTCTATGCTCCTCATCAAATTCAAAGTCCATAATTTTCACCCCATAATACTATCAGCTAATCAACTTAAACATTGGCACAACCCTTCTCTTCTTATCGGGGTAGTAAGGTTCATTCGGAAACTCTTTCCCATATATCTCAACTTCCTTACCAATCAAATCTTGCCCCATATCATCAGCCAGTTTTGCATCGATGTCCAGCCTTCCAACCAACCAACAGCCTTCCTCAAGCTCAACGAAGGCAACTACATACGGGCATTCTTTGTCGTAGCCCGCTGGCGCAACGTACGTTGTTGTGAACGTTGTAATGACACCTTTGTTTGACAACTCAACTTTCTCAACATTTCTGCTACCACAATTGTCGCACGTTGATTTTAGAATTGAGTATGAATTGCAATCCTTGCATTTTATGCCTAAAACCTTTCCCTCAAGCAGTGCATCGAAAAACTCCTTAAACATTTTATCGCCTCCTGTGGATTCCAAGTATAATGTTGACAAGCGTCCCAAAATCTCCACCAAGCGTATCAGTCATTCCGATTTCTGCATCCTTTACTGGGTTGTACTTGTACTCGTTTCTCAAAATTTTTGCTACGGTGTAAATTTGTGCAGTCCCTGTTGCACCAACAGGATGTCCTTTGCCTATTAGTCCGCCATCCGGATTTATCGGCAAATCACCATCGATTGATGTCACACCTTCAGCCACCGCATCAGCTCCCTTGCCATATTCGAAGAATCCCATGGCTTCACTCGCTATGATCTCCGCAATCGTGAAGCAATCGTGGATCTCAACAAAATCAATATCCTTTGGCGTCAAACCTGCTTCCTTATAAGCCATTTCCGATGACATCTTTCTTGGAATTGCTCTAATCATGTCTTCCTTCTGTCTGAACAAAGCCCCAGCAGATGCTTGACCCGTTCCTAAAACATAAATTGGGGTGTCTATCAAATCCTCAGCTTTATCAGCAGTTGTTAAAATTACGGCTGATGCACCATCCGTCATTGGACAGCAATCGAAGAGCGTTAATGGTGAGCAAATCATTTTGGAATTTAAAACATCTTCAACCTTCAAATCACCAAATTTGTTGTAAAACTGTGACTTTGGATTTATTGCCCCATACTTGTGGTTCTTTATTGAAACCATCGCCATCTTTTCCCTCAATTCATCCAATGGAATTTCGTACTTCTTTGAGTAAAATCTCGCTGCTAAAGCAAAAACTCCCGGAAAAGTCAAGCCTGCGGTAATCTCATAAACTCCATCGACGGCAGTGGCTAAAGCTCTTGTACCGATTGCAGTTCCAGCATTGTAAAGTCTTTCACTCCCACCAACGACGACACAGTCGTAAATGCCAGTAGCCACTGCATAATATGCTTCTCTAAAAGCAACGCTTGATGATGCGCATGCTGCTTCATACCTTCTTGCTGGAATGCCTTTCAAACCAATCTCATCAGCCATAAATCCGCCGAGATTTGCTGAGCCGTCCGTCATCTCTCCAACGAAGTTTCCAAAGTACAGCGCTTCGATGTTTTTAAGCTCGATGTTTGATTCCTCAAAAGCCTCAAAGAAAGCTTCAGCAAACAACTCAGCTAATGATTTGTCTGGATGATAACCAAATTTGGTCATCCCGACTCCTAAAACCGCAACATCTCTCTTTTCCATCTTGACCCTCCATAATTTTTTTTAATTATGAATTTCGCAAGTGGTAAGTTAATATCTTTTTCGTTTTTTTAAAAAATTGTGTGAAAGAAAATTAAATAGTTAATAATGAAGGATTGTAAAAACTACGTTAAATTTCCGAACAGAGACAACAATAGCTTCACAGTTCTATATTCACTAAAAACAAAAACTTAAAACTTAAATATGATTTGGCAATCCTAATTAAACTCTCTTGAAAGGCCATAATCCTTTAAATCAACCTATACAACATTTAACATATGCTTAATCAGATCCTCCAATTCCTATATTTCGCATTGTTTTCCTTGGACCTGTCCACTTTAACACAACTTCCACCTCAAACGATTATAATAAAGCATGAACAGCTTACAGAACAAATTCCAGTTTCTAACAGGATTTAAACAAGTAATTGAGCAAAAGAATATCT
>QMZC01000168.1 GCA_003662995.1 Archaeoglobales archaeon | reverse complement strand
GTCTTGTATTTTACATCAAACGTTTTCCCGACTTTCACAAACTTATAGGGAACTTTTTCTACAATACAGCCCTCGTGAACCCCTTCGGCAACACTCCAGACTTCATTTGTTTCTACTTCCTCAATTTTAACCGGTTCCCAAATTTTTAGATCTATTAAATCATCTGAACTCCCCAAATAAAGTGGTCTTTTAGGATTTAAAAGAGCTAAATAAGTTTCTTTGATTTTTTTCTCGCTCCCAACCAAATACACTTCATAACTTGGCTCGATTAGAAAATTTTTAAACATAGGTGATGAAGGGAAAGTTCTCTCATATTTCATGCCAGTCCCTTTCAACTTCAGGATCTTTGCCATCTCCCTGTTCTTCTCGAATTTTAGCGGTTTTATTCCAATTTTAAACCAGTCCTGAACTCTCAGATCATCTCTTGGCAACCCAAGGGCGTTTGAAATCAAACCTCTGATTGTTGTGTATGGCGGTATAACGTAAGTTAAAATAAGAGATGTAGAAGTAGGTTTTCTAAATGTAACGAAATATAAACAGTCAATTCTAAACTTCAATCCGAATGTAGACATGATAATTACAAGTTTTGAGTACTAAAATAATTTAAAGCCTCTCTTATTGCCTGGTCAGTGTTTTTAACCTTAACACTTATTTCCTCAAGCTTGGCTTTTACCTCATTTTCGTTTTCAATAACACCAGGCAAAATTCCTGCAATAATCTTCGGACTGTATTCCTTAACATCTTTAATAACTGCTTCAAGCCTTTTCAGATCAAGTCCACCATCTTTCAGCATGAACGCTTTCTGAAGTCTGTGCGAATATATATCCTGAAAAGCTATCAGAATTATGTCTGGTGTAAAATCAGTGAGTAACCTTGCCTGCTTTGAGTAATCAGAAAGATATCGCAGCGCCTCTATAACCTTGCATATTCTCTTTTTCCTCGTATCGTTATCAACGTAATATTCTATTTCTACACTCCTTGTTTTCTCATTAATTTGTTCTTCTCCTCCAACCCTTGCAATATCTATTACTATGCCACATTTGTAGAGATTAACTCCAATTTCCACATTAACAATATCTCCTCTCATCTCCCCTTTTTCCATTCTGTGTCTTCTTGTCAGGAAATCTACTACAGCGTTTTCTTCAAAAGGCAACAATCCCATAGCCGGAGAAACCTTTACTGGAGATACTCTTGTCATTGCTCCACCCGGATGACCTTCTGGATAACCCGGAACAACAGTCCCTTTCTTTATGGTTGTCATAAAACCAAAAAGATCGCATCCAATACAATCTTTGATGTTTCCGCATGTCTCTCCTTTATCGTTTGGAACACACATATATTCTCCATCGAGATTTTTTCTTATTGCTTCTTTGAAATAGTATCTCATCGCTTGTCCGGAAACATATGGATATTCCACACCGTTTTTCTTGTATTTTTTTATATCAATAAAGTTAGCTTCTCCTTCTCCAGCATTCAAATTCGTTAGGTCTGTTTGTGACAACCAGACAACCTCAATGCACTTCATTTTTTTTCACCTCCTTCGGATTTCTTTTTTAATTTATCTAAAGAATAATACATGGAAGCATAAACAACAATCAAATCCCTTATCTCCTTCCATTCATCTTTATTTTTCTCAACAATTTCCTTAGTAAGCTGAATAACCTCATCCAGTGCCGTTGGTTTTATTTCTCTCAGTTTTTTTTCATCCAAACCCGGTAGCTTTCTTGAGATTTCTCTGAGTACACTCCAGAAATCGTCGATAGTCCTTACTTTGTCCAGCTTGTATATCAACGATGCATTGTTTTCCGAAATTTTTGCCACAATCTTTCCATCATTTTTAATTGCATCAAGCTTTTCTTTCTTAACTCCCATTTTCCTCCACCTCCATTCAAAAATTAACTCCTCCAAGTTCTGCTTAACCTCAGAAGAAAAGAAAACATAACCTCCTTTTTTCGGAAGCAGACTATTTGTAAAACTCCTGAAATCGTCCAGCAAAAAATACTTTGACAAATTCTCCTGAATCTCTCTCGTTATATCCCAGTCTGTGTTGTTCTTGTTTTGGGAGAAGAAATACATTTTTCTCATAAGGTCGGAATATATTCTTTCCAGTCTTTCGCTCTCTTTAAGATTTTTAATCACTCCAAGAATACTTTCATTAATGTTCAGAAAATCGATCTTCACATTCTTAACAGCTCCAAATGGAATGTGTAATACAGCCCAGTTACTGACGATTATCTCATCTGTTGCACTTTCCACAAATTTTTCATAAAAACAGAGCAGCGTTGAATACTCTCCTGGAGTATTTTCAACATCTTGGGTGTTTGGATTTACTTTAATGTTAGAATACCTCTCAGCATTATTCAAAATTCCTGTGTATATACAAAGCTTTTTGAACTCATAAAGCTCTTTAAGATTATCAAAATAAGGCATAAATAGGTATGATTTTTCTCCCGGAAACGTTCTGTAAATAAGTGTTTCATCCGTCCATTCGAGAATGCCTATGAAGTAACAAATAGGGCAGAGATTATCGTAGTACTCTTTAAGCGATAACCTCCCATCATCCTTATAACTTCTCACTCCGCTCAAACTTGCTATCTTTGTAACAAATGGATAGTTTGCCTGTTGAAGTTTTTTGATGCTTTTGTTGTATTTTCTCCCACATAGAATACACATATTTTTACCTTCACTTAAATCAAAAACCTTAGAAATAATCTCAGCTGTTTTCTCGGGCTTGTAGATTTCTTCTTTTAAAACAACCTTACCATCAATTTTTTTTTCTTCTTGAATAATAACATGGTCCTTTTTAACCTCTTTTTGCATCTTAGTTTTTCTATCTTCCTCATTAACAATTAGATTCTGCCTTTTATCAAGCAGGGCTCTTGTTAGCTCTTTAACGAACTTTTCCCTGTCTTTTATCCTGACTATTATTGAGTTTTCTGTTAATTTTGCCTCGCATGATTCCAATTCATTGAGAATTTTATAAAAGTTTAATATCCCATTATCCATCCATGGATCGTTAAATGCGTTGATCTCAATATTCATACTACCTTCACTTTTCTAAACTTAATGCTGTTTTTACTCCTAACCCCCTATCTTATAATCCATATTAAGAAATTTTTCTACTTTTCCTTTACAACGAAAACTTTTATCACCTTTTGTATTTTTAATTAACTCTTCTACTTTTTTAAAAATTCTTTTACAATGTTAAGATATTGAATC
>QMZC01000167.1 GCA_003662995.1 Archaeoglobales archaeon | reverse complement strand
TTTTAGAATGGTATTGAAAGTTGATTGGAGCGTTTCATGATGTTCTTACAATTACTGGAGGTGTTAATCTTGGCAGTCCTGTAAGCTTGTACATGCTGTAATTGGTTGGTGGTGTGTTAAAGTTTTTTAAACGTAATAAAAAATACTTAAATACAATAAACACTATAGTAAAGAATGAAATATCTAAGAAAAATATTAAGTATGGAAGTGATGGTGTATGAGAAATAGATTTTCTCTCTACCGATAGGAGTCACTTGAAATGAAATTCATTTCAGATAGAATTTCAGATAGAATACTCAAAACTAGAAGTGTGCTTGAAAAGTTAGCGAGCAGAGTATTTAAAAAAGATAGAAGTGGTGCGACATTGGTGGTTGTCACGGTTTTGTTATTCATCCAAGGAATTTCACTTTCAATTGCTCTTGCTTACAGAATTGTTGTAACGTATTTCCGAGACTATTTGATATACTTCACGACCATGCTCGTTTCTATTTACTGGTTAAGTACTCTTGGAATTGTAATTTTAGTTGCATATTTTCTCTCCAAAAAAACCGGAAATTGCTGTAAAAGTAATCGGATCTGTTTCGATAATCTACTTTGTGTGGGTTGGCATTAACATGTGTAACTTGTTTATAGAACATAACACTTTCTTTCTAACTTCTCTTGTGGCTTTTTCCACTCTATTTATTCTTTCAGGTTTTTTCCCAAAGATAGGGATATTTGAAGCTCCGGCAGTGGTTTATTTCTTTGTTTTCGTATTTTCACTGTAATCATTGTTGTGGAAAGTGCATAAACATACGATCATATTCATACTTGCTTTCTTCTTGGTATATTCTGGTATCGCAATAATTATGGCTGCTTATCGCAGAAAGATAGAGAAACCAAAAAACGCTCCGAAAATAGTAGCATCCATTTCCATTCTAATGATTTATTACAACGTTTTCGGCATGGTCCTTTCAAATATCAGGACGAATCTTTTAGTGATCAGTGTGGGTCTTTTGCTACTCTCAATTTCTCTTTCTCTCTTAAGTTTATTAAAAATAGTAAATATCAAAAGACAAATGAGACTCCTCTTCTATTCATACTACACCATTGCCACGTCCTTTTACATTCTAGGAGGTTTGATTGCTGTTGTTTTTGTAAGTTTAAATTATGGAAACCTGAATGGCTTGTTGTTGGCAGAGATTCTTACACTAATTGGACTGTTAATCAGTCCGTTAAGTTACCTGAAAATTGTATTAAACATTTTAGGATACACACTTATTTTATATATAATTTCAAGTTATCATGACTTTGCCTGTTACATTCTTTTGTCTATTTTAATAATTTCTTTCATCTCCATAAATTTCCTTAAGGAATTCATAATTCTTGAAGTTTTGGCAATTTTTTCTGGAATCAGCATGTACATGCTTACGTACTTCATGCCTTTTAGCAAAATCCAACTCTTAATTTTTTAACCCTTACCGCTGCATTTTGGACGTACTCTTTGCACTTTGAATTACCAAGGTACGCTCCAAAAATCTTATTCGTTTCAAGTGCTGTGGGCTTGGAGTCTCTCATTTCCATATTTGTTAGCGAACTTCACATTATTTTCCATGCTTTGGTGGATTTCGGAATTATTGTGGTTGCACTCATATTTATGAAATTTATTTTGAAGTCTAAGCAAATAGAAAATAGCGAATAAAAACAACCTTATTTAAGAATTTTCCCCGTCATCTCATACCACAAATATAAATCCAACTCTGCCAAACTCATATTCTTTTCCAGACTCAATTCACCGAGGATTTTTTCAATTTTTACGTACTTTTTTCCAGTTAAACTCTTTGGAATTTCATTAATCAAATCGTTCTCGTGCAACCACTTTAAGATGTGTCTGTCAATGATTGCTAAGTCTTTTCTTCCAACGTTTCTCAGAAAGTGACTCGCCTCTTTATAGCCAAAACCCTTTACAGTCTTTACAAGTCTCTCCCTCGCCTTTTTATCCTTCATTTCTAATATCTTTTCAATAACATCAAAATTTGTAATAGCCTTTTCAACATACAAAGCTTTTCTTTTGTAAAATCTCACACCAACTTTTTTCAAATATTCTTCAATTTTTTCGTGATCGATTGTTTTCAAATTAACGTTTTCTAACAACTTTTGAAGGTACAAACCTGCAACAGCTGATGAATTGGCTGTTGAAATGCAAAACACCAGTTCGTTTTCCACTGTGGCTTTAATTTTTAAATTCAAAAAAGGTAAAAAATCAAAGATCACAGTGCCACTATTTCCAAGAATTTCAAATTCCCTAATTCTGTTCTCGATTATTTTTTGTATTTGCGTGTTTGTTCTCATCTTCCTGAAAAGTACTTCTCCAACACCTTCTTCTGTCCCCTCCTCAAGATTTCAGATAAAGTTGACGGAGCAACACCAAAGTGGTTAGCTAACTCCTCCAATTTTATCCTCTTTGGAAAATCAAAGTATCCCTTTTCCAGCGCAATTCTTAGAATTTCCTCCTCCCGATATGTAACTTCCGACTTCTCTCCAGGCTTCCCTTTATATATTATCTCAAAATCAACCTCAGCCTCATCAAGCCTCCTCATTAGGCTTAAAAAGGAATTGTCATCACAAATAACACTCCATACAATATTTCTGTCAATCAGCTCTGCGTTCGTTATCAAACATCCAGATTCTAAAATCGGGTACGCCACAAGGCAGGTGTGTTCTTTAATTAAAACCTTAACTTCCTGTGATGATAAAGCAACGCCCTCACAATAAGACGGCAAATTAGATAGCACCTCCTCAACCTTCTCGGTTTTAACGTTCAACAAGCCTTTGATGTTACTATTAATCTTGGTCAAACCCTCAACTTTCAAAATGGAATTCTTCAAAATCTCATTTAAAGCTCCCAACGCGCATGAGTCGGGTAGAGATGTTTTAATCTGAACTTCAATCATAATGTACTGCCTACAACTTAAGAAATAAATTTTCCGAATGTTTAGCCATTACTCTTTCAGGGAATTGTAGACGTTGTACAATTACAAAGTCTTATAATTCCAGCAGATTGTGCGTTAGCAATTATGAGCCAATCAAATCGGCAACCTCGAGATTAATTTTTAAAGTTGTTAATATAGTAGATTACAACTTACAAATTTCTAATTATTAATTACTAATCTAAATTTATTAATATACATAGAAAATACTAAATATTACATATTCCAAAGTTTAATGAACTTCGAACCTTTAAGGAGGTGAAAAGA
>QMZC01000166.1 GCA_003662995.1 Archaeoglobales archaeon | reverse complement strand
GGAAGGTGGCGTAATCCCGCTTACAGTCTTCGTCGGCACCTCACCAGCGACAAAGGAAGTCTTAGTTGTACTGTTCGACAACGATACTGGAAAAGTCGTGCATTCTTTCCGCATAAACGAACTTGACAGAAATATCTGGGAGAAGGAGCTTGAGAGAGCTTATGAAGATATTGGAAGCTTTTATTTGACTGGAAAGAAGTATGAGTTATCCGAATCAGAGCTAAAAGCCTTTGCTTACAGAATTCTTCGACATAACATGAAATACGGAGAAATTAACTGGGAGATTCTTAAAACTGAAATATTCGACCTAAAATCTGATTGATCCTGAATTTTGGGTGTATCTCTACTTTAACTCAGTTAGCTGAGACTATCTCTCTATTTTGGATTTTGATTGTTTGGGGGCGATTTTATGTCCGAGGTTTTGGTTGTAAACCATTCCGAGCTTGTGGAGATTGTTAAGAAGGTGTATGAGGAGAAGTTGAGCACGTTTATCTGGGGCAGGACTGGCGTTGGAAAATCCCAATCCGTTAGAAGAGCTGCTAAAGAGATTGCCGAGAAATACGGATTAAAATACGTAGAATGGCCAAACTGGAGTGATCCCAGAACAGAATTCGTTCTTATCGATATCAGGCTTTCACACGTTGAGCCGAGCGATCTCATAGGCATGCCGAAGCTCGTTGATGAAGAAGGAGTAACTAAATGGTATGCTCCGAACTGGCTTAAGGCAATAAGCAAGGAGAAGGAGAAAGAGCTCGGAATAAAGATAAGAGGTATTCTTTTCCTTGACGAGCTAAATCTTGCTCCTCCTCTCGTCCAAAACGCATCTTATCAGCTTGTTTTAGATAGAAGACTTGGCGAGGTTGAAGTTGCCGATGGTATTGCGATCATAGCTGCTGGCAACCTAACAGAAGATCAAGCGTATACATTTGACATGCCACTTCCTTTGAGAACGAGGTTTGTTCACGCTACTCTCAGACCACCAACGATTGATGAATGGGTTGAGTGGGCTAAAGAGAACGGAATTGACTCGAGAATTATTGCGTTTCTAAAGATGCAGCCATCAATGCTCTTTAAGGAGATGTCAGAGGATAGAACGTTTCCAACACCGAGAGGCTGGGAGTTTGCGAGCAAGCTCATTGCAAACGAGAGAGATGCAAAGAAGGCTGCAATGTACGTTGCAATGGCTTGCGGCGTGGTTGCCGGGACACAGTTCAAAGCTTTCCTGAAGCTCAGTGAGACAATAGACCTTAAAGAACTCCTAGAAAATCCAGAGAGGTTTGATAGCTTAAGCATGGACATAAAGTACTCCGCAGTTGTTAACATGCCAGAGCTCTTGATAAGTGATAGAAAGATGGCAAGCAAACTGCTCAAGTTTGCTGTGGCGATCCCGCCAGAGTTTGCGGTTCTCTTGCTCATGTCGATGAAGCAGGTAATGGGGGAGGAAGCATTCAAAGATGCTCTTAAGAGGTTCAGAGGATCAGAGGCAAAGGAGCTTATAAAACTCATTAGATTCCTTTTATAATTTTCCTATTTTAATTTAATAAATTAAGTTGGAGGTTTTTAGATGTCCTTGTTCGGGAAGCTAACACCATCTGAGAGGATTAGCAAGGCTAAGATCAAGCTGATGAGAGAATACCCATTCTTCGGATACATCGCCATGTACCTAACTTTCATCGAGAACGATAAGATACCGACAATGAGTGTCAATCCAAAGGGTGTAATCAGATATAATCCAAAATACGTTGAGAAGTTATCTGACACTCAGCTTCTCGCAGATGTTATCCACGAGGTTAGCCACATTGCATTCAGACATTTTGAGAGGGAGGAAATGCTGGAAATAACGAATCCAATTCACAAGAAAGCTTACGACTATGCAAATGATATTGTAGTTAATGCAATACTCGTGGCAAACGGATTTGATGTTTACGATACCGGCCTGAATCCTGAGAAGGTAGGAAGGAAGTTTGTAACGCGGTTCAAGTTCAGTATAAGAGGCCTAGTGAATGTAAACGAGATTAAACAGGAAATAGTTGTTCAGATACCCATAGAGATCTGGGATCCGGAGCAGAAGTCGTCGGAAGAAGTATACCTTGAAATCCTTGAACAGCTAAGAGGTAATGGCGGAAACAGTAACATCAAGACACTGCTTCCCGGTTGCAGTAATTGCTCAGACCAAAATGGTAATTGCGATTCGAGTAGCTTGTCAGATTTGATTTGCAATATCAGCGACCTAATCAACAGCATGGACATCATAGAAGTCTCATCGGACAAGAAACCGTTCGATATACACGAATACGGGAACAATGGAAGAGGAGAAAAAGAAAACGAATCTCACGACTGGGACAAAATCATTGCAGAGGCTTACAACTACGCAAAAATGGTTGGTAAAGTTCCAGCCGGGATTGAGAGGCATGTAGAGGCTGTGCTCAAGCCAAAGATTGATTGGAGAAAAGTTCTCAGGGATTTGATTCTTCCAATGATTCCTCAGGATTACACATACCTCAAGCCAAGCAGAAGGGGTTTATCAGGAGTGTACCTTCCAAGCATTGCGAAAGATAGATACCTTGAAGCTCTTGTTGCCGTTGATACTAGCGGTTCGATATCTGGACAGGAGCTTAACCAGTTCCTCTCAGAAATCCAGTGGATTGCAAAGAACTTCCCAGCATTTAGAATGACTCTCCTATCAATCGATGCGGACATCCACGATAAAATCGAGTTAAGATGCTTTGCAGATGTCCAGAAAATTACTGGATTAAGAGGTGGAGGCGGAACAGATTTCAGACCTGTCTTTGATTATGCTGTCAAGCACAGAAAAAGGCTGATAATCTTCTTCACAGATGGGTTTGGAACGTTTCCAGAAAGATCCCCTAATATTAAGACTATCTGGGTCGTTTCACCTACTGGAGCGCCAAGTAAAAACTTCCCGTTCGGAAAAGTAATCAGAATAAGTAATGCAGCTTGATAACTTACTTGGAGGTGTTTTTTATGGAAATACTATTCTGTTGGAATTGCCTTACCTTTGGAGTTTATGTCAAGGTGATCAAGAAGTATATGTGCAACGGTTTCTCCGAGAGGGAGGACGATGGAGAGGAAGAGGAAAGCACTTTCGAGATAGAGTGTTATGAATGTGGGAGCTTAAACCTAGCACAGACAAACACAGATGAGTGGGAGAAAGAGCTGAAAGAGGAAGTGGAAGACTTCCTCGTAAGCTTATACAGAGGGGAATACAGTGCTGAAATACCTACAATAATCCTTCTGC
>QMZC01000165.1 GCA_003662995.1 Archaeoglobales archaeon | reverse complement strand
CGTATATGTTATCTGTCTTTAACAAACCGTGTTGTGCATGTTTCAAAACCTCATCTGGATTTTCAAGCAACTCCTCAGCCAGCTTTCCTTCCCTATAAATAACCAAGTCGTTGAGGAAATCAATGTTTAGGGATTGATCTTTTTCACCAGATTGTATCTTGTAGGCGATTTTGTTGATCTCATCTTGATAATAGCTCTCGAAAAACTCTTGCCACTCCTCAGGGCAGCTAAACACTGTATTCAACACCATAGCGCTGCCACCTCTGCTTCTACAGACCCCTCTTCAACCTCTTTTTTTCCTGCGCCATCCTCTGCAACGCTATTCTCTGCAACGAGTTCATTGACAAAACTCTGTAGATCCTTTAAATCCCCTCCAGCCCGCAATTTGAACAGCAGTTCTATGATTAAACCCTGTACAAAGGAATCGTTGATTTTTAGTTTCTCTAGTAGTTCTTTGGTTTCTTTCAATAGTATCGATTCTTTATTGAACTCTTGATTCACAAACTTTAGAAAATCGATTATATCTCTGAAACCCAAGCACCCTGAAACGTTTGTCAATTCAATATGTAATTTTATTAGGTAGTCGATAACTTCATTGAGTTTTTTGAATTGATGTTGTTTTTGAAGTTCCTGTAGGAGCTCTTTTTGATCTTTAGTAACTCTAATCAATTCGCTCATTGCTTCACCTCCTTGAAAAATTCTGCTAGAATTAATCTAAGAGTCTCTGCATCCGATTCCAATCCTTTTTCCTTTTTGAATTTCTCGTACTGCCTTAATAGTATGCTGTCTTCTTGCAAGTCAGTCTTTAACACCCTTTTTCTAACTTTCCTTCCCCTCATCGTACCTTTTTGTACGACGTACGGATATATAAATATTTCGAACAAATTGTTCGATAAAAGAACAAAAAATATATTATCTCAATACTGCACGATAGCAATGGTTCAACGCAGAGCACTTAAAGTAGATTTAGAAGATGAATATTACAACAAGTTTTTGAAAATAAAGGATGAGTTAGGGTTGTCAAGCAACGCTGAAACGATGAGGTATCTTATTAATTTCTATCTCAAATCAGAAGAAGAGATCAAAAAGATAAGAGAGGAGGTAAGGAAAGAAACAATCGATACAATTATGCAGCAAATAGATATGATCCTAGAAAAGGCTGTCGACAAAATACTCGAAGAAAAGAAGAGTGTTTTTGAAAAAACAGCTGAAGAAGTTGTTGAGCAATAGCTGTTAACAAGCATGAACTACTGAATTTGGCTGTTAACAGGCTGTTAACAATTTTTGATAAATGGTTCTTTAGAAATTATTTGTGAAAGTTAAAAAAATTTTGAAATTGCATATTGATTAGAAGACTTATCGTTTATAATTGCCAAACTGTTAACAGTTTGTTAACAGAGCTCCTTTTCAGAGGGTATATATTATACTAGCAAATTTATCATTAATAATCATTAATAAATTAAAATATAGGTATATACCTCTGAAAAACACATTCTGTTAACAACTTGTTAACAAAATATCTTCAAAATTCCATCAAAATTTTAAAGCTTCAATCAAAACAACCTAAAAAAATTAAAGACTTTCCAATTTTTAAAGTTGTTTTCTAAAGGATTTGGCTGTTAACAGAGTGTTAACAACATAAAACAAAAATGTAGTGAAATTGAGAATTTTTAGTTCTGTAGTTGTTGTCGTAGCATTAATATAATCTTTTTTCGAACCTTTTTTAATAATTTCTTTTTTATTTCTTCAATATTATTCGATGGAATTACAATTTCTTCCACCACCTTACACATAATAATTATCGTACTAACAACTATATAAATTTTTGAACTTTTTTCGGAACAAGCTAAATTCAAAATTTGTAAGATCAACATTACATTCATATTCAAAAATTATCATCCTGTTCGAATATTACATTCTAATTGCAAGATTAAAGAAAAGTTACAAGAACACCTTCCCGATTAACGTTAACGAACCTGTATGAACCTCCTACAAGTACTCTAATCGTCACATCCCACCCCTCTTTTATACGCTCCAGCAATTCTTCAGCTTTTGCATCCACATACTCGAGCTGCCCATCCTTCCTGAGTGAAATCGCAGGGCTGCCATCAGGCTCCTCCCCATCCACATCTTTGAATTTCAGAGCCTCATTAACTAAATAGGAGATGACGTACCTTCCGGGAGTAATTTTTGTAGACGGAACTCCAACACACTTGGCGAGTTCAAAATCATAAACAACGTTGGCAAGCGTTCTGATAAAATCGGGTGTTCCTGCTACTGACGTTTCAATCCAAGCGAACATAGTTGTTACAAAGGACATGGTTATATTAGCATTTTTACAGATTTGTAGTTATGTAACAACCATCAACTTTTTTAAGTATTGTTACACAAATAACAACAATGAAAAAGATTACAGTATACACCCTATCGGAATTCGGCGGAAAAGTTGTAAAAAGAGAAGAGCTGGAAAATGCTTTCAAGAGGTTCCGAAAGGATACCAGCAGTACAATAAACTACATGATAACCTACGGCTACCTCGTCAGAATTCTCCGTGGGCTGTACTACGTTAAATCCATCGAGGAGTTCAAGAGAGGAAAAAGAATAGACACGCTTAAACTAATCTCACTCGGTATGGAGAAACTCAACATCGACTGGTACTTCGGTCTACATACAGCGCTGAGACTGAACGGATTGACGCACGAGTATTCAGCACTGACTTACGTGCTCAGCGACTCAATTTACCGCCCTAAGGACGTGAGCGTGAATGGAGATAGTGTAAGATTCATAAAGCTCAAGAAAGAACTCTTCGGGTTTGGAGTTGTTAGAAGAGGCGAATTGAAGCATTCAGATCCGGAGAAGACGTTACTGGATATCGTTTACCTCTACAGGTACCGCTCCGTACCGGAGAAAAGAATAATCTCAATCCTTAAGGAGTACGGCAGAGTGAGCAAAAGTAAACTTAAGAAGTACCTCAATCACTATCCGAAGAGTGTCGAGAGCGTGGTAAAAAATGCCGGACTTATCTGAGTTGAATTTTACATTCTCAATCGCAAGAGTCAAAACGTGTGCTCTTCAGATCATCTCTCAGCAAGTCTATTTTCTCGCCGAGGTACGTTCTAGTCTCATGAATGGCTCCAATGGTTTTGTCTTGCTTCTGTAAATATGATCTACCTATTTGAATAATCCTATCGAGTTGTTCTATTATGAAAACGTCTATAAAACTCTTAATCGTTCCGATTCTACCGTCAAACTCTTCAATTTTGACGT
>QMZC01000164.1 GCA_003662995.1 Archaeoglobales archaeon | reverse complement strand
TGTCGATCTGCTGAATGTTACAGTTCCAGTTGCTTTGGCTGCAGCAATTCTCGTGTAGCCAATTAAAGCTGCAATGTAATCCAAGCTCTTTCCAGTTGCGAAATCGATGAAGGCTGAGTAGTATGCATCTTCAAGGAGTTGCCACAAAGCATCTTCCCTCTTTGCTGCAATTTTTAGAAATCTCAAAAATTTTGATTGCTCACTCAGATCAATGTCCTCACCTAACTCTTGTTTAGCAAGCTGTTTTAACTCCTCAAGTATTACTGAGAATGACTTTGGGATAAAACCTTGAGAAGTTACACCATAGCTCATACAACCACCTCAGTTTCTAATTTCCCCTCATCTAATGTCAAATAGAGCTTTATTTTCACATTACGATTAGAATCGGGATCAGAAATCTCGATCTTATCGATTGACTTGATTTTGTCGTAAGTTGATAGAGCTTTGCGAATTTCATGCTCGATAAGTTTTTGATTGAACTTAGACTGCACAATCTTCAGCCAATCCACACCAAAATTCGGGTTAAAGTAGTCTGAGCCCTTGACGCATTTTAAGATGTGTCTGATGTGCTGTTTGACTTTTTCAGAACCACTAACAACTTCCAATCGATTTAGTTCATTGATTACAATGTCTCCACTCTCATCAAACTTAAAATCCCAAGTCATCAAAAACTTTGAAAGAATAGACTTTAAAAATTTGAGAAGTTATGTGTATCTGTTTTTTGACCGTGTTTGGAAATTTAAATTTCTTTTAAATTAACTTTTTTGTTGTGGTTGGGGTAATGGCGTAGGGCTATATCGTTTAATGAAAGCCCTTCCTTGATGATTTTCGATAATTTTGACAGAAGGAGTACGGTCAAAAGTCAGCATAGTTGCGTGAAATACGGATAACACTAAATCTTGGAATTCTTGATCTTTTTCTAGTTCTTCTATATATAATCCCAATTCCTTGGCTTGGTCGACATTTATATGTCTACTATGACTTTTGAAGTATTGGTAATTTGATAAAAAGTTAGCTATTTCTTTGGCCTTCTCCTCTGCGTTCTTATCCCCCTTAAACATATATTCTCTCAGCCACTTGTGCACGAGTTCTTGTGACAGGTCTATCGCATTCTTGGCCTCAATTAATAGTGCTGGACCATATTGTTGTAAGATAGGGAGCCAAGATCGTGTTTTACCGGGCTCTTTAAGACACTCATCTTGAGCCAATCTAAACTGCTCCAAAATAGCTTCTGCAGGAACAGATCTCCAACCTAATGACGTTTGGAGGATTAATTGAGGGTCAATAGGTCCCAATGAAGAGTGCTTGCCCATAACAATTTTATTAGCTGCACAGGCCAACATTGTAGCAGCAGACATTGCCGCCTGCGGAATTATTACCCTAATATTCTCGAATTTTTTTCTCAAATAAGAAATTAACGCTTCTGTCGCACCTGGATCTCCTCCAGGATTGTGCAAGATTAGATCAAGCTCACCCTCTTCTAGACCGTGGATAACTTCCATAAAACCGTGGACATCTTCTTCATGTATCTGAACAAATCCTGGGGGAATTGGATATGGTGATGGTTGAGACCATTTTGTAGCGTACAAAATAACATTTCTTCCTGTTTTCTGATATAGTTTAACTAAGTATTTGCGCCTAACAGCATCACAAGGATGAGGTTGCTTAATGCGTTCTTCTGGAGGAAGCTTTGTCAGTTTTTGAAACTCCTCTTCTATTTTCCTTAAAATTTCACCCCATGTAGGCAAAAATACACCTCAAAAAAGAGATCTATTTGATGTCGATGCTGTAAAGTACTCTTCAAATTGCAATTGTGCTAATATTTTCCCTTCTTCTTGTAATTCCTCACTAAGCCTCATTAAATCAGCTATGCCAGGCATTTCCATTGCCTTCTTAAGAAGTTCTTCATAATCTTTATTAATATCCTCCTTAATCATTTTATACACCCCATAATTCTAAGTCTTTACTTATTTTTTCTCTAACAACACTTAAAGTTAACGAATTAATGCTGATGCCAGACACCCTCATTAGCGTTCACACCTCTTATCGTCTTGAAATCTAAGTCTCCATTGATGTAAACATCACCGATTATATTGATCTTGTTTGGTTGCAGTGAAGGAATTGAATCTGCTAGCGTGAAAACTCCACAGAACACCATAGCGTTGTTTATGTTGAACTTTAGTAGCTCGTTGACTGCTACAGCTTGTTTATCTTTGAGTTGCTCTTCAAGCTCATACTTTGAGAAGAGGACCAAAACGACATCTCCTTCCTGGAGTGGGATGTAGATCGTTCCAACTGAACTCTTAAGACATGCAATTGGTACATCGAATAGCTCAATCTCTTGTCCTTGGATCTTATGCTTTAGCTTTACATCGCATCTTAGCTTGCTGTGGTCCACTTGTGTGATTATGCCTAGAGCTACTGTGTTAATCTTGTTTATTTTAGCTTCAATCCGCTCATCTATGATTCTTAGCAATTCATCGATCATGGTATTACCTCCAGCTCCGTATAGTATTCTTCTCCCTTGCAGACATGCTTATAGGCTGAAACATTGAACTGGCCATCCAGCTTGACTGATTTAATCACTACAGGCTTTCCAACCTGAATTCTCCACCTCAACAGAGCTCTAATTTTGAATTTATCTTTGTCTTCGCTCTTTACTTTACTCACATCAAGTAATCCAGTATCGGATTCGAGTACCTCAGCCTCGTAGATCATTTTAGCCCCTCTGACGAAGTAAGCCATGTTGTTTTCAATTGTAAAGACATATTCTCGCCCAAATTCCACACTTGATAGCATTTTTCTTAAATACGGCATATCCTGTAGCTCTTGCCTCAATTTGCCATTGCAAAACTTGATCACATCCAGAATTATATCGTATGGCGTCCCTGGGAAAGTGTAAGATTTCTCGAACTTGTACCCTGTATCATCTATTCTACCAATTGGAATGGCAGCATACGAACACACATCTCTTACTACTTGGGCTGCATCCGTTCCAGCTGGATAGTTCACAACCAAATGGTCTTTCTTCAAATCGACCGAAACGTCTGTACACTCAACAATTGTAGCTTCATCTGCTCCTTTCAGCTCAAAATCGACATTTACAACTTTACCATAGAAGATTGTGCCATAGTCTTCTTTATAACCAGCTTTGAGTTCCACGATATCTGTATAGTCCTGAAATTTTTGACCTTATAAACCCTACTCATTCTCCAACCACCTCATCAAAAAGCTTGAATGCAACACCTAACCTCGCCTCTACAGGCAACCTGCTCCAGAAGGCATCTTC
>QMZC01000163.1 GCA_003662995.1 Archaeoglobales archaeon | reverse complement strand
GTTAGCTGAAGGAAAAGAGCGAGAAGAGAGGACTATAGAGCTTTTAAATATGGTAGGTTTGAGTGAAGAATTTCTTAACAAATATCCTCACGAACTTAGTGGAGGACAAAGACAACGTGTTACTATTGCAAGAGCTTTAGCATCTAACCCAGAGTTTTTAGTACTGGACGAACCAACCTCCTCTCTTGACGTCTCAGTAGGAGCCCAGATCTTAAATTTGCTTAAAAGATTACAGCAAGAGCTTGGTCTTACATATATGTTTATTTCCCATAATTTTTATGTAGTGAGGTTTATGAGCAATAGAATAGCTGTAATGTACCTTGGCAAGATTGTAGAGCTTGCTGATGCGAAAGAACTTATTTTAAACCCTCTACATCCATATACTAAAGCTCTTCTTTCAGCAATACCTGTTTTAGACCCTGAATATAAAGACAAAAAAGAACGAATAATACTACCAGGCGACCCCCCGAGCCCTGTTAATCCTCCTTCTGGTTGTAGGTTTCATCCTAGATGTGTATATGCTATGGATATTTGTAAGAAAGAAGAACCACCATTAATAGAAGTTAAAAAAGATCATTTAGTCGCATGCCACCTACTAACGACTTAAGGAGGGAATAATATTATGAGCAAGTATGAAGAATCTGTTGAGAATATTATACAAACTACATCTGATCTCTTCTATTCTTTCGGGGAAGCACCTCCAGGCTCCAAGGCTAGCAGAGAAATTTCTAAATACATAGGTGAGAAACTTGAGGAATATGGGCTGGAAGCTTCAAAAGAAAAATTTGAGGTAATGGCGTGGTTAGATCGCAAAACCACCCTGAGTATAATCAGCCCGGAAGAAAGAGAACTTGCAGCAGTTTCACTTCCCTATAGTCCCAGCGCTGATAATTTAGTATGTGATCTTGTTTACGTTGGAACTGGACTTAGGGACGAGGATTATCTCAGCAAAGAAATAGATGGTAAGGCAGTTTTGGCAGAATGGGACAAAACAAACTTGTATAAAATAAAGATGCAGTATCTTAAAGCTGTTAAAAACAATGCTTCTGTCTTTATAGTGTTTGATGCATTTGATGGTCAATACCTTAGGAGGTTAGTTATCACTGCCACCGAAGACTTTCGATTTGGCGCTTATAAGCCTTTATCTATCCCAGCATTGACAATAACACGTGAAGATGGCCTTTATCTCTTAAAGCTAATGAAGAAGAACAAAAAAGTTAGAATAAAAGTGAACAGCGAAATAGAAGTAAAAGAAAAAGTTTACGACTATAATGTTATTGGAACAATTAGGGGAGACGAGAATTATAAGGGAATTATTTTAACTGCACATTATGATCATTGGTTGGCTAGCGTTTCCGACAATTTAACAAGTGTGGCTTTGCTTCTTGAATTAGCTCGGACTGCTCCTAAAAACCCTGTGAGAACTTTGAAGTTTGTGTTTTTTGGAGCAGAAGAAGGAGGAGGACTAGGATATGAGCCATGGTATTGGATAAATGGTTCAAGAGCTTACGTTAAAAGTCATAAACGTGAATTAGATAAATTACTTTGCGCTTTGAATTTTGACCCTATTGGAAGAGGGAAAGTGACAACATTTGCAGTAAGTGGTAGTGATCTGAGGGAATTACTTGAAAAATACCTCCGAAAATTGCAACTTAACAATTCTTATGAGTTTCAGCTACCTTGGACTGGTAGCGACCATTATCCGTTTCTCCTAGAGGGAATACCTGTAATCGATGTAAGCACTAGAAATAATTGGGAATATTACCACTCAAACAAAGATGTTCCCGAAACTCTCAATAAAAGCATTATTTCCGATGTATTTAAAGTGATATCGCTGTTAATTGCAGAAATCTCAACCTCCAACGAGTTTCCGTTAAAACCCACGTTATATGTTAATAGTCTAATTCAAGGCGATGAAAAACTGGGACTAATAGGATTAGCGGAGCTGCAAAAAATTGCCGGAGCATCTGTAGATTTATCTCAACTCATTTCGAAAATTATTACACTATATGATAATTTAACTAAGCTACACGGGAAAAATTATCCTCAGATTGTTGAACATTCACTCATATCAATGTACCGCATTCTAAATGAAACTTTGTTCTCAGTGGTATCTGTAAGTCGGAGTGGAGAAGAAGAATTGGAATGGGTATCTACTTATTTTCCAAATCTGCAAGCTATTAGAGACCTAGCTAATATGCGTATAGCTATCGAGTTACTTGACGCTGGAATGATAAATGATGCCATCATGACTCTATCTAAAATACCCGTAAAGAGAAAGGTGCCAGGAACTGAACTGGATGTTCTTTCTATTGATTTAAGAGATATCATAGACAAATTACGTTTAGGAAAATTAGAAGAGGCTTATGTAATGTTAAAGGCAAAGTACGATAAACTTAGATTAAATCTCAAGGAAAAAATATCTGAATACGAAGAAGCCGTAGCAAGAGCTAATAATATAGTTATCTCTACATACAACAAACTTTCAAAAAGTTAAAAAAGAATTTCAATATGATTCCTACGTGATTAGGTTTAGAGAACAGAAAAAGGACTTAAAGTTCTCTCACCGAAATACTTTGGATTCGAGGAGGAATACGTTCCAATAGAAAAATTATACTAACACATCTACCTTTTATTTTACAGTAAGAGGGAGAAAAATGATAAAGATACTTGTAATTAACCCGGTAGGCACAAATCTTTGGGACAAATCTGATAAAGAATATTTAAGCAAGTTTCTATCTAAAGGATTTCAATTGGATGTTAGGAGCCTAAAATATGGACCACATTCATTAGAAAGCAGTTTCGATGTAGTTCTAGCTTCTCCTTTCATTGTCGAAGAGGTTAAGAAAGCTGAAGTAGAAGGCTACAAAGCAATTATAATCAATTGCTTTTTAAACCCTGCAATCGAAGCAGCAAGGGAGATCACTAATATTCCTGTTGTTGGTCCTGGGGAGGCATCAATATACTTAGCATGTATGTTAGGAGAAAAATTCTCAATATTGGGTATAGGTGGAACAGTTGGATCAAAAGACTACATAAAACTTGTTAGATCTTTAGGACTTTTAGACAGACTAGCCTCTGTCAGAACGATAGAGCTTCCTGTACTTGAACTTGATAGGGATCGCGAAAAGACTTTTAATTTGCTTGTTGAGGCTGGTAGGAGGGCTATCGAGGAAGATGATGCAGATGTACTAATACTGGGATGCACAGGACTTGCAGGAGACGCTGAAGATTTACAGAAAGAATTAATAGTTCCAGTAATCGAACCTGCCCTTGCAGCACTAAAATT
>QMZC01000162.1 GCA_003662995.1 Archaeoglobales archaeon | reverse complement strand
GTAATATCTGACGCAATAGCACGAACAATTCAAGATAAAGATAGACACATAAAAAACCTTGAGGCTCTGTTAAATCAGAAAACCACTGAAAATGAAGCTCTAAAAAGTGAGTTGCAGAGATTATTGGAGGACGTGAAGAAGAAATCCAATTTGATACAGGAGTTGAACAGAGAGATTGAGAATTTAAAAAGCGATCTGGAGCTTAAGACCCGAGAAAGCATAAATTTGAAGAATAAGCTATTTGATGCTGAGAAGGAGACCAGACATTTGCAAGAGATGATTAAAAGATTCGAATGGGATATAGCGAGCAAAAACAACCTGATAACAAAACTTGAGGAAGAGATAAAAGCTACATATAATAGAGAAAAAGATTTAATTCGAAAAATTGAAACATTGGAGAAAGAACTGATTGAGTACATAACAAAGCACAAGGAACTTGGGAATAGGTATAACGAACTAAAGACTGAAAATGAAGTTCTAAGAAACAGATTAACAATTGTAGAAAAACAGCTACATGATATTCAACAAAGTGTTACGTTTAAAGCTCTGGCCAAGTATCAAAAACTAATAGAGAGATTTTTACCACCGGGAACGAGGAGGAGATTTTATTACGATCTGGCGATAATCGGGCTACGAACGATCGCAAATGAGGGCCTTTTGGTGTTCTTAAGCAGAGCAGGAGGATATATACGCAAGAGGCTACCAATAAAACGTAAAATCGTAAAACCGATCCTTGGAACAAACATGCTGCATTTGGGAACTCACGAACCGCTAAAGCTCGACAAGGAACTTGTGATAAAATTCAGGGCTAAAGCTGATAGACTCAACGAAATTAAAATCTTGACAGCAACGTATCAAAGAAGGAACAAGGATTTAGAGCTTCTGGTTGAAGTGGATGGAAAGCTTGAGAGGAGGGTTGTTGTTAGGGGCTGGAAGATTCTTGATAACAGTTACACGTCGTTTAGGTTCAAACCCATAGAAAACTGTGAAGGAAAGCTTGTGACGTTAAGGCTTAAATCTCTGGGCGAGCCGTCTTCGGCGGTTTGGTTTAACAAAGATTTGAGCTTTGGCGAAGTTGAGTTATTTTACGACGGTAAGAAGATAGATGGCAGCGTAAATATTCAGGTGTATCACGACATAAAAGTGAGAGACGATTACGAGCTATGGATTCTGAAGAATGAGCCTAAGGGGGAAGACCTGAAAAGAATGGCTGAGGAGTGCAAGAAATTCAAGTATAGACCGAAAATCAGCATAATAATGCCCACTTGGAACACTGACGAGAGATGGTTGAGGAAAGCGATTGAGTCGGTGTTAAACCAAGTTTACGACAACTGGGAGCTTTGCATTGCAGACGGGGGATCGACTAAGCCTCATGTTAGGAGGATTTTAGAGGAATACGCTGAAAAGGACAAAAGAGTTAAGGTAAAGTTCCTACCTAAGAACCTGGGTATTGCGGGAAATTCGAATGAGGCTCTGAAATTAGCTACCGGCGAATTCGTGACATTTCTGGATCACGATGATGAACTTGCACCATTTGCTTTGTATGAGGTCGTTAAACTGCTAAATGAGAAGCCCGATCTGGACTTCATATACTCTGACGAAGATAAAATTGATGAGAAAGGTGGGAGAAGAGATCCGTTTTTCAAGCCCGATTACAGTCCAGATATGTTTTTGTCCTGTAATTACTTGATTCACCTAACAGTAATAAGAAAATCCCTTGTAGATAAAGTCAGAGGCTTCAGAGTCGGATACGATGGGAGTCAGGATTACGATCTGTTTTTGAGGGTTTTGGAGCATACGGATAAGATAGCCCATATACCGAAGATACTCTACCACTGGAGAATGACTGAAACTTCAGCCGCTGCTTCCACTTCGGCTAAAACCTACGCCTACGAAGCGGCCAAAAAAGGTCTGGCAGATGCGCTGAAGAGGCGAGGAATTGAAATAGAAGGTGTCTATGATGGTCTATTGCCAAGTAGTTACAGGGTAAAGTACAAGATAAATGGAAATCCGAAAGTTTCGATAATAATTCCCACCAAAGATAAGGTTGAAGTATTGAAGAGGTGTGTTGAGTCCATTCTGAATAAGACCACCTATCAGAACTACGAGATTGTTATTGTTGACAATAACAGCCAGGAAGAGAGGACGTTTGAATACTACGAAAGCATTAAGGATCATCCAAAGATAAGAATCTTAGAATACAGCAAGCCGTTCAACTTCTCAGGGATAAACAACTATGCGGTTTCGAAAGTCGATTCAGAATTTATTCTGTTTCTAAACAACGATACCGAAGTCGTAACTCCAGAGTGGCTCTCTGCGATGCTTGAGCATGCACAGAGAAAAGAGGTTGGTGCGGTTGGTGTAAAATTGCTTTATCCAAATAATACAATTCAGCATGCTGGTGTTGTTTTAGGTCTGGGTGCAGGGCCTTACAGAGTTGCTGGACACTCTCATAAATACCTGCCAGATAGCCTGCCCGGATACTACTATAGACCACATATCATTCAAAACTTTTCGGCGGTTACTGCAGCATGTATGCTTACCAAAAAATCCCTATTCGAAGAGGTTGGTGGTTTCGATGAAGTCAACTTACCAATAGCGTTCAACGACGTGGATTACTGTCTAAAGCTAAGGGAGAAAGGTTATTTAATCGTTTACACACCGTATGCTGTGCTTTATCATCATGAATCAATTTCGAGAGGATATGAAGATTCGCCAGAGAAACAGGAAAGGTTTATGAGGGAGGTCAGACATATGAGGGAGAAGTGGATGCACATACTGGACAATGATCCCTATTACAGCCCGAATTTGACGAGAGAAAGGGAGGATTTTTCGATTAATGTATGAGGAGGTGTTTAGGTATGAGATTTATAATTCACGCTGGTATGGAAAAAACAGGAACAACAAGTCTTCAGAAATTTTTATATGATAATAGAGATGCACTTTTAAAGGAGCTTGGAGTGTTATATCCCCTATCTTATATTTCTGGAAGAGCACACTATTTCTACTCCTCAAGTTACTTAAGAGATTTTAAAAAACATTTCAGTACTCCTGACATCAGACAAGTTATTGACGGGCTATCTCTGGAAATAGAAAAGAAAGAACCAGAGATAGTACTAATAAGTTGTGAATATATGTTTCAAAATCTATATTCAGACTTGAAAATTTTACTTGAAATGCTCAAAAGAAAGTTTAAATCTACAGAGGTTGATTTAGTTACTTATATTCGGAGACAGGATGATTGGATTGAGTCAATGATTAAACAAGCTATTAAAGATCCTCTAGTAAGAGC
>QMZC01000161.1 GCA_003662995.1 Archaeoglobales archaeon | reverse complement strand
GGGGTTCAATGAGTTATTTCAGGAATCAGAACCAGTTGGATTTAGATTGAGAGGAGTTAATCCATCATCACCGGGATGGTTCGATCTTCATTTAGATTCTGCTATAACTAGAAATCCAAATCTGTGTTTTCTTAGGTTTATTCTCAGATATGACGACTATAAAAAGTACAAAAACTTCCCTGACACGATTAAGAAGATTGTGGAGGTGTTGGGATGAACCCAATATTTGCATACACCATAAAGGAAGAGTCAACCAATCCAACATTAGAAAAAATGGTTCCTCCACCGGATACTGGAACTTTACCTATTGAAGAATTAGAACCCATAACTAAACGATTTGAAAAGGATTGGATGCTGAACTACTGGAGAAGATTTATAACTCCGCATCTAACCGGAGAGTGGATATATTTCCGAACCATAGATACATCACTTTTATCGAGTGCCCCAAGATTGATACGTGAAATAATAAGGTTGTGGAAGTTTGCCCCTCTTGAAAATGTAGTTAAAGAAGTTGGAGGTAAAATTCTAGCTGGTTACAAATACGAATTGGATATAGAGATACTTGACGATCCAGATGATTTTAGTGAAATTATGGTTGTAAGGGCTAATATTGATGAAGAGGATTACGATAAGATTTTTGATTTATGGAAAAAACTGTCTAACGACATTAGAAGTAAAATAGAGAAGCGTTTTGGCAAAGAAAGTAGTTATTACCAAAAACTACTATCGATTTCTGTTCGCCCCCTTAAAAAGGAGGATTAAATGTTTGATCCTTTTGACTTTTTTAAAGTCTCAAGGGATATTTATAACCATTCTAAAACAAAAAGCGAATACAAGGAGGCTTTTTTTAGATCAGCAATAAGTAGGGCGTACTACTCAATATATCATTCCTACAAAGAATTTTAAAAAAGAAAATGAATATTGACTTAGACGAAATGTTTAGTAAATCCAAAAGTGAAAAATCAAGACACAAGTTACTTGTGGACTTATTAATTGAAAAACTAAATAAAAAGTATATAGGGGATATGGTTGATGATTTACGTCGGCTAAGAACGAATAGTGATTATTACATGAATTTAATTATAGATGAGAGCGATGTAGAATTTTCCTTAAAAACAGCAGAGAAGCTACTAAAGGAGCTAGAGGACTTAACTTGAGAAACTATGCAGATAAAGTTTGTTAGAAAGGTTAAGGCGAAGGACATGATTAAGGAGTTTGAAAAGAAGTACGGTAGTCTGGAGAAGTTGAAGAGGTATTTAGAGAGAAATCCGGATGACTACGTTGCCTTGATGGATTACGATGACTGGGTTCATTTTTTAGCGAATCCCGAGATTGAGATTGAGGAGGGAGAGGTAATAGTTTCAGACATTTCATTTTTAACCCCTCAAAAACTGCAGATACTTGAAGCCGTGAAAAAGTACAAGCCCAAGTCGATAAGGGAGCTGGCTGATAAGGTTAAGAGAGATGTCAAGAACGTTTACATGGATTTGAAGGATTTGGAGAAGGCTGGCTTGGTTGAGTTGCACGATTCGGGAAGGGCTAAAAGGGTTGAGTTGAAGTACAACGAGATTTTAATTACAATATAGTATGGGTTGGAAGTACTTAACGGGCAAAACTTTATTCAAATAACCAGAGGCTACAAAAAATTTTATTAAATTAATACTACCTAATATCACACAATTTTTCGGCAATTTTCTGAATTCTGCTTGGATGCTTAACAAAAACTGCCGGATATTTTGATTTAATAATTTCAATTTTATTGCTCACACCAACCCTTACGGAGTTTTGTCCATCGGCAACAACTATTGCATCTCTGTGCAACTCAACGTTGATTTTTCTTTCTGGATTTACAACCCACGGCTTCCAAGCGAGCTTGAACGGGGCAACAGGTATGATGAGTATGGAGTTCAAGTAGGGGTCGATTATTGGACCGCCTGTAGCTAAAGCGTAGGCTGTAGATCCCATTGGTGTTGAGAAGAGCATCCCATCGCACCTCATGTACTCAATCTCAATATCATCCAAAAAAACTCTCAACTCAATTAATTTTGCTGGAATTGAACTTAAAATTGCAATCTCATTCAACGCTATTAGCTTCGATTCACCATCAATCAAACACTCTACTCTCATGAACTCCTCAACTTCAAATCCCCTCAAAATTTTATTGAGCTCCTCCTTAAAGTTGATGACCTCTGCATGAGTAAGCAAGCCAATTCTTCCAGTATTTATCCCAAAAATGGGTGGACAGCATTTTATTTTTTGTAGAATTGATAAGATCGTACCATCTCCACCCACGCTGATTATTAAATCGTAATCTTCAAGCTTAGAGTTTATTTCAGTAAGCCTAGCATCAATTCCTGCTTTAACGAGAAAATTCTCAACCTCTCTCGCCACTTTACTTGAAACATCCTTACTAACCACTGCCACCCTCATCGAACCAACCTTTTGGATTGATTAAACTCATTAAATATCAAATTTTTGTTGTGGTTGAGGAGTTCAAAGTTTCTGAGAGTTTCGAAGGCTTGAACTTGCATTAACCTTTAACCACTAAATCAACCCCTCAAACTCCAGAATCTTCTTCGCCCACTTAAGCTTCTTCTTCTTTATCCCCTCAGCTCTCTCAAAATCAAAGCCGTACAGCTTTATTTTCTTTGCCCCAAACCTCTTTGCAATAATTGCTGCCCTATCGCCATCTGTAAAACCCGTAAAGTTGTAGATTTTGTTGAAGGGTTTACTTTGAGTTGTGCCAATAAATTTCGTCAGTTTCAGAACAACGGATCTGATTCTATCTATGTTATCGCCATGGGCATGCAAAACGAGAATGCAACCTTTCTTTTCCAGATTGACAAGGATTTTATCGTCCTCTTCCATGTCTGTTACATGAATCTGTGGAGTCATTTTGTTGATTAATTTAACAACAGCCTTCCCCGATGTAATTATTACATCTTCATTGAACTCTTCGTTGAACTCAAGCTCACTTTTTTCGATAGCCCCCCCAACAACAGCAACACTTTTGTTTTTGATTGTTTTTTCCAAGATGGTGTAGTCGAGCAGTTTGTATTTTCCAAGCTCGTGCATTATTTTTGCTGCTTCCTCGTCTTTTTCTCTTGAAAAACCAAAGTCCTCAAGGATTTTGTCGTAGAATTTATACCAATCTTCAAGCTCCATTTTCTATTATTTTTGTTTATCTCTATTAACTCTTATTGTTTTTGTATGTTCTTGGAGTATGGAGTTTCCAACACATGGCTTACATTCAAATGTTTACGATTGCTAATAAAGGACCTGTCCACTTAACATAAACACCACCTCAACTTATTATAATAAAGCATAAACAGCTTACAGAACAAATTCCAGTTTCTAACAGGATTTAAACAACTAATTGAGCAAAAGAATATCTT
>QMZC01000160.1 GCA_003662995.1 Archaeoglobales archaeon | reverse complement strand
TTATTGGAACAACAGCCTTTATGAAGTCTTTTTTTGTGTCTTTCTCCATTCTATCACCTACTATCTGAAACCCGGTCTAAGAGATAGTAGTTTGGGCAAACATAGGGGCTTAAACGGCTTTCCGTTACACTCCTCATGAATCCTTTTTATAAGTTCTTCAACACTTATTTCAACTTTTTTCTGTTCTTTAAGTGTCGATTCAGAACGAACTGTTACTGTTAATTTTCCTCTTTCAACCTCCCTTCCTCCGACAACAGCTATGTATGGTATCCACTCGGTTGAAGCATCTCTTATCTTTTTAGCAAGTGTCTCATCTCTGTCATCTACATCAACGCGAATACGCTCTGCCTCAAGCTTTTCAGCAATCTTTTTAGCGTGTTCAAGGAACCTCTCGCTCACAGGTATTATCCTTACCTGAGTTGGAGAGAGCCAAACGGGGAGCATTGGAAGCTTGCCTTTATCAATCATGAACTGCGCCTTTTCAAGTAGAGTATACATAACTCTCTCAATCGCGCCACTTGCAGAACAGTGTAGGATTAGCGGATATTTTTTGGAACCATCACTGTCAACGTAAGTTATACCGTATCTCTCTGCGTTTTCAACATCGATTTGTACGGTTGAAAGAGCTGAAGCTTTATCTAAAGCATCAACAAAGTTAAATTCGAACTTTAAAACAAAGTAGAAGAACCTTTGGTCCCACATCTCCACGAGTATCGGTTTTTTAAGAATGTCAACAAGACTGTGAACAAAGTCTTTGTTCTCTTCGTAGAAATCTCTAGTAACTCTAATTGCAACTTCGTAGTCATCTGGCTCAAGACCTATTTCCCTTAAAACATCAACAGACAATCTGTACTGATTGAAAAACTCCTGCTTAGCTTCTTCCATATCTTTTACTATTGTGTGCATATCAGGCATAGTAAAAGCTCTTAATCGCCTCAATCCAACCAGTTCTCCTCTTTGCTCTTTTCTGAATGAGTACCTGGTAAGTTCGTACATTCTTAAAGGAAGATTTCTGTAAGTTATTGTTGAATTTGCGCTCATTAAGAACTGTCCGAAGCATGCTGCAAAACGAAGGAAAAATTCTCTTTTGTCTCCTTTAAGTATGTATTGCCTTGCTGGAAATCTCTCAAGATATCTGCGTAACGTTGGATGGGCCCTATCGTACATTATAGGTGTCTCAACTTCCATTGCACCGTATTCAATGCACTTCTCTGTAACAAACGTCTCGAGCAAACTTTTAATCAGCCTCCCCTTTGGATAGTACTTTAAGTGGCCAGAATCGCTCGCTTCCTCGTAGTCAGCAATTTCTAGCCTCCTCATAAATTCTACATGTGGTGGGATCCTGTCCACAGCTCTCCTCTTTGCGATCTCATAATTTGCAAACTTCTGCAACTTCTCGTAACCCGTAAAGTCGAACTTGTCAATTTCAATGAGCTGCTTCTCTGGTGTAAGGATATACCAATAGCTAACAACCTTCTCTTCATCCTTCAGAGCTTTTGTAACCTCTATCTCCTCCTCTCCGCCGATCTCTCTTGACAACTCGCTTAACGGGTGACCTTTGCATGATATTTTGAAAGCCTTGTACCATCCAAATGGAGCTCTGTGAACTTCTAAATCGCTGAGTTTTGATTCGATCTCTTTTAGAAGCTTTACTGCAGTCTCAGCATCAGCAAGATTTGAGGATAAATGAGCGTAAGGATATATGAGCACTTTTGATGTGTTAACCTTTTCAGCAACTTCCTTTATTGCCTCAACAGCTCTCTCAACAACACCCTCATCATCACCTTTTTCAACGGAAGTAAAAACAACAAGAACCTCCTCAATCCTCTCACTTTTCTTATCAAAATCCTCAGCAACCCTCGTCCTCTTTTTTACCTCGTACTCCATATAATCTGCGTGGATTAGTAGTAGTTTCATGCTGGGCAAAAGCCGAGGAGTAAAATAAATTTTTCCAACATATTAGTGTAATACTAACTGTGTTAATTATACGAGACATTCAAGCTCGATGAATGATCTGAATCCTTCCACGAAAGCCCATGCCTTAACTTTAGGCATTGGATGGGAGAGCTGTGAACTCCTCGAACTCTGGATTATGTCTGACGCAAAACTCGGGATGGAACGAGAGAAGCCCCATCCGTCAGGGCAGAGTTGTTCACGGTGGATTAGAGTAATAGGGTTCGCAACTCGATTTAAGTAACATTTAAATACAACATTAAGGAACATTGTGGAAAAATTGTATCGAATAAAAGAGGCGTCGGAGATATTAGGAGTCCATCCAAAGACGCTACAGAGGTGGGCTAGAGAAGGTAAGATAAGAGTTGTAAAGACTATTGGAGGTATTAGAAGGATTCCAGAATCTGAGATAAGAAGATTACTTGGTGAAGAAGTTAAGAGAGTTGATGAAATTAGAGAAGTAAGAGTTGTGCTTTATGCGAGAGTAAGTTCTTACGATCAAGAACAACATGGAGATTTGGACAGACAGTTAGAACTGCTTAGGAAGTATGCTCAGAAGAAAGGATATAAGATTGTTGAAGAGATAAAAGATAGAGCATCTGGTCTGAAAGAAGATAGAAAAGGAACTAAAAGGATTTTCGAATTAGCTGAGAAAGGACTCATTGATAAAGTAATTGTGACATATCCAGATAGATTGGCAAGATTTGGTCTTAAGTATATCGAAAGACATCTCAGTTACTGTGGAGTTTCAGTGGAATACGTTAAGCCAAGAGAACAGAAAGAGCCGAAGGAGGAGCTTATAGAAGATTTGATAAGTATCATCACGTCTTTTGCTGGAAAGTTATATGGTATGAGAAGTCACAAGGTTAAGAAGCTCAAGGAAACTGTTGAAAAGGAGTTGAAAGAGAATGGAAGCGATTAAAGCCGTTAAGTTCAAATATTATGGAGATTTTAGCGAACTATTTAAGGATTTCAGAGAGATGATAGAATTTTGCATTGATAAGGCTTTGGAGTTAGGTATTACGTCTTACGCCAAGCTAAGAAGATCTATTTATGAAGAATGGAAGCGAAAATGGTATCCAAGGTATCACACTCACTACTGTCATTCAGCTTGTAAAATTGCTACAGCAATCTTAAAGAACTTCAGAAAGAGGAAAAGGAAAGGATTAACCGATAAAGATAAACCAGAGATTAGGAAAGATTTCGTGAAGCTTGAAGAAATGTTGTTTAAATTTGAAGGTGACAGAGTTAAAATTGTCACATCTCCGAGAAATTGGATAACCGTAAATTTAGTAGTTGGCGAATATCAGGAAAATTTCATTGAAGCTTGGAGGAAAGGAGAGCTTGAACTTGGAGAATTAATCATTAAGCGGGATTATATCATAATTCCATTTAAAAAGAAGGTTGAGTTCAAAGATACTAAAGCAGTTATGACAATAGACATCAACGAGAAAAATGTTACTTACTCAATATTTGATGAAAAAGGAGAGGTTATTAAGACTGTAAGATTAGATATTTACAAAGTGAAGAGAATACATGATGAAC
>QMZC01000159.1 GCA_003662995.1 Archaeoglobales archaeon | reverse complement strand
GACATCGTAGGAATAGATCATTATCCTGGCACGTGGAGCATGGAATCGTATAACAGCTGGTATCAGCTTGATATGCTGTTTAACATCACTGATTACTACGGAAAGAAGGCTGCAGTGATGGAGGCTGGGTATGCAACTGGACCTTGGTGGTGGCGATTTCCTGATGGACTCCACACACAGGATAAACAAAAACACTTTATCAACACAGCCATCCCCACAATCAGAATATTAACGAAATTATACACAAAGGATCTAGTGTTTGTAGGTTGGTATGAGCTAACTGATGAAGAGAATCCATCAATTCCATGGTTGCTACCAGAAAAATACTTTGGAATTCTACGTGCAGACTTATCACCAAAATTAGGCTACAACGATCTAAAGCAACAGTTTAGCAAGTGGTAGCATGAGACTCAATTTCTCCTATTTTTTTATTAAGTTTTTATATTATACTTATTTGGCAGGATTAATAGTACTGTTACTCGATTTAACATTCCCAACAGTCTTCTTTTCTCCTCTGATGTTCGTCTGGATTCTCCAGTGTATTATACCCCTAGCTGGTTTTTTAGGGTTAATTCCATTCTCAATTATTTTCTACTACTTAGATGGATACTACTTTTCTATAGGATATGCAATTTTAATCCCCACAATACTTGGTCAGAGAAAAGTTGTTGACAGGCTTAGGGCAGCAATAACAGAAAACAAAAAAGAAGATGTGGTTTTCAAAATCGCAATCTCCCATCATCTCTGGACGTGTGGATTTTTGCTGTTCGATTTGCAGGGATATACAAAAGGTTTCTTCCCGTACATCTACACAGAGGGTTTTGGCATATTGTTGAATATTTTAATAGCTTTCTTCATTTGGAGGTGGATAAAAAGTGGATGAATTAGGTACTTTTGAAATAACTAAAGGTGAAAGGAAAGCGGTGATGGAGACTGGTTTTTCTACTTACGAGCCGATATGGCATAACGAAGAAAAACAACAATTCATCAATTCTACTTTTCCTGCTATAAGAGAAAAAGTCCTAATGAATCAAAGAAGTCTACCTTTATCACTTGATGCATAATTTTTGGTATTTTATAGTTTTATGCTAATGTGAACGTATCTCAAAGTTAACTTCTCTCAACAAGATAAACACCAAAAATGGTTAGAAAACCACCTATTGCCTTGAATGGAGTGACAACCTCATCTAACGTGAAATATGCAATTATTGCCGTAAAGAGCGGAATTAAATATATGTAAACTGCCACATTTGTTGCTTCCTCCCTCTCCAAAGCGAAATACCACACCAAATATCCAAATATTGAGCACAACAACCCCATGTAAACCACTGAAGACCATGTAATAAGTTGGGTTGGCACCTTAAATCCGGGAAAAATGAGAAATGGAAGTAGTGTTAACGTTCCGAACAAAAAAGCCCATGATGTAATAATTTCAACGTTCTTTCTATCCAACAGACTTTTTCCCACAATCGTGTACGCTGCCCAGATTAAACCATCAAAAAGCATAAGTAAATCACCAAAAAGTGTTGATGATTCGAAAAAGCGAATTTCACCATTTGAAATAACAACAACAATTCCGACAAAGCCCAAAACGATGCCCAATGCCTTTTTAAGATTTATTTTCTCCTTAAGCAGCAGAATTGACATTATTGCTATGAATATGGCTGAAACGTTTATCAGTATTGAGCCGTTGATGGCGGTTGTGTATTTCAAAGCCATAAACTGGATTATGTATAAAAGTGATACGCCCGTCAAACCAAGAAAGACAAGCAAAATCCACTCTTTTGGGTTAAAACTTAACATCTCCGCTCTGTGTCTTAAAAAAGTATAAAAAAACAAGATTGGCGTGGCAATCAAAAATCTCCAGAAAGCAAGGTTGACAGGATCAAGTTCAACCAATCCGAACTTTATGAATGGAAAGGAGCCTGCCCAGATAACCATAAGTAACAAAAGCAGAAGTTTGATTATCATAAATACAATAAAAAATTAAGCTACTGCTTCAGCAACCTCTTCTTCAACCTGAATGGGTTTTGGCTCCTTCAACAACTCAATTTTCCTTATTTCAACTCTCCTAAGCGGGTAGATTTTCTTGGCATTCTTGTAAATTTCTGACGGTATTTTACCCAAAACACACTCCTGCAAAAATTGCACGAATTTTTCAGAGTTACCATACTTTGTTGCTATCTCTCTCATTATTGCTCTGATAGCCCTTTTTTGTGACGTCTTACACCTCTTGACGGTGAATGCAACCGGCTTTACCCTCAAAGTATAGCCATCTGTTGTTGTTACATTAACAACATCCTCTATCTTGCTCGTCCTTCTCCTCGTTAAACTGTTGAGGTATTCCCTCGTTAATTCAAATCTGTGGAACTTTGTATATGCGTTCTCTCCAGCAACTCTGTAAACCTTGAAAATGAGCTTTTTATATGGGTTTTGATTGGAATAATCGTTTGTTAATTCAGCAAGCGTAATTTCTACAGTTCTGCCTATAACCTTACTTTCATCGTCTGCTGGAGTCTCCCCAACCTCAGCCATGCCAAAGTATTCGGGAGCGATTAAAGTAAACCACTTTTTCATTGTCCATTTGTCCTTAACCCTTGCCTGTCTTCTCCTCTTTCTTGCCATGTACTTTGTGCATCACAAAGTCAATTAATAAACTTTTTGTTCTCATTAGTGTCCATAATTTCATTATCTCTTAGTCCTATAATGTTTTGCTGTATGATAACATTAATGATAGTGAATCGGAGTGTTAGAATCGTAGATAAAACTTATAAATATATTTTAAGGTGTCTACAAACTCACCGCTCAGCTAACCTATGTAACAACTTTCTTTTCTCTAAATCCCAATTTTGTCAAGATTGCTATGAGAAGTACGTTAGCATAAACGAAATTTGCAACTGATCTCCTAGCAACCGATGTATTTTGTCCATAAATAGCCTACGTTTCCCCAATTTAAAGACGTCTTCTACTTCCGATCTCCTAGATTTTAACTTATCTACTCTCTTCAAATAGCCAATAAGAATTTTCACGAGCTTTTTGAAGAATGAAAGTCTTTCTATTCTATTTTCAAGGAAATAAGTTAGAGGAGCCGAAATCAAGCTTAATAGCTTGCTTATGCTCTAACTTCTTGACAATTTTTCTCAGAATCTTGAATTTCTTGTCTCTGAGATCTGCTATTGTGGATAATCTCACTCCAATCGTCCAGAAAATTGATGTAAATCCTGTTTTTAAATTCTTTATTTTTGATTTAAAGTTTAGCCCAGTTCTACCTGCTAATGTAATCCAAGTTTTAGTTGACCATAAAATTAACAAGTCTTGTTGGGTTATTTATTGGAGTGAGATTTAAAAGAAGACCCTGAAATATATTTTACAATATCATGCTCGCGAGTACCTGTACATATTGCTAACATGTTTAAATTGTATAGTCCCAAAAAATTTGACTTTAAATACCCTCAAACAACTGATGGGTTACGGCAGATTGACAGAGAGGAAGATAAGGTACATTGTAAGACACAAGAGAAGAGGAAAAACTAACAG
>QMZC01000158.1 GCA_003662995.1 Archaeoglobales archaeon | reverse complement strand
CCATAGACCCCCATATTTAGCTAAAACATAATTCTTGAAAGCTATCCAGACATTATCGTCAACATGAATGCTTATTTTAGCCATAAGAGCTTTCCTCCTGTTTTTTCGTTCCTATGTGTAGAAATCATAAGAAATGCAGCTTTCTTCCATTCTACAGAATTTTTTTGTAGCTTTCTTCCATGGAAGAAATCTTTCTTCCATTCTTCCATTCTGCATAAAATAGATATATTATATTAATAGTTATATCAATAAAATATGCACCTTGGAAGAATTCTGCATACTGATAAAAATCCTCCTGACATCTTTTTACTTCGTTTAGATTGTTTTTTGTGATACATGCACACACACAAAAATTGCATGCATGAATTGCATCCCTCTGTTTTCTGTCGAAACATTTATATTTTTTGAGATTCATCTCGTTTTCGAGAGATCTGACCCCTAACATTTTTTAACCAACCTCCACTGGTTTGATCAGCAAATTTCCATCATCTGTTAGCACAATTGTAACCTCATCATTCTGAACTTTGCTCCTATACCACCATAGAGGTAATGGAATCACTCTGCTGTCCTTGATTTTCCAAACCTTCTGTTTCCCGATCTTTACAAGCTCGTCCACTTCTACATCACCTCTATTTTCATTTTTCTAAGTCTAAACTCGAGAATTGATTTAGACTTTATAAAGCTTAGTCGGAATCAGTGGATTTAGTAACGGGTTCAATGATTAGTCTATGGTTTTCATCCATCATAACTTTCAACTCATCCCCTGCCTTAACATCCTGTATTATCACCCATGGTTTTGGCAGTGTTATGGTTAGAGAGCTGTGTTGTTTGACCACTTTTCTTTTACATAGCTCTTTCAACCTACTCATGTAAATAAACTTGTTAAATTACTATATTTCGGTTATGTTACAATTTTAGACCATAGGGTCTAAAACAAACGCAAGACCATAGGTATCATAACCAAAAGTATATATACTATTCATGACACAAATCATGTATGGCCAAAAGAGGTTTGAAGTTCCCTAACGGATTTGTAAAAACTAAAATCTTGGAGTATGCCATAGAAAACTGGGAGGGATTCTATGAGAACGACTTGAGGGAGTATCTAAGAACGATTAAGTACAAGTTAGAAAATGGTGAAGACATTGAAGGTGTTAAGGATACGGTTACCATTAAAAAGCATCTGAAAGAACTTAAAGAGAGGGGTTACTTAGAGTTGATTCGAGAAAGCGACGGGTATTATTCAAATTTTTGGAGAATTAATTCATATAAATTGTATGATGCTGTTAAAGATTTTGAGACATTTGGAAAGTTCACAAAAGATTTACTCTCATTTATGCAAGAATCAGAAGAAATACTGGATTGGATTTATGAGAATACTAACCCTAAATCTTCGAAAGAATTTTTAAGAGAATTGATAAAGACAAATCCAAGTTTCTTAAAGTGGATTATAAGATGTGCACTAATTGGGTCTGGAAGTACAAAACCCCTTCCACATGGATTTTTAGAGATCATAGCTGATTTAGAGTTGCGTCAAGGGGCAGTGTCATTAGGGAAAGAAATTAAAAAAATACCCATTCAAGAAATTCCAATTTCTGGGGTTGAAACATATGTATTGTTCACAATTTGGAGAAACATTCTAATTGTTGAGAATGTGGAACTCAATCCAGAATTAGAAGAATTAATTACATGTACATCTCATCATGGAATTGAGAACGCTAAATGGATAGGTTATTTTTTAGGTATCAGTGAAATAGCTGATAGAATTCTTTCTGAAGAAGAGTTGAAAAAAGTCTGGAAAACTGCAGAAGAGAGTGTTGAGGTTATTTATAAAAATAATTTAGTTAAAGCTGACCTAAAAAGCATAAAAGACTTAAATCTAAAGCTTAAACAAACAGAGGATTTTTGGAGGATACTTGGCACGATTTTAACACATGCATGTCTTGAAAAGCTCATCAAGAATAGAGTTATAACAAAATTTGATGAGGATACAATATATATAGCTCAAGAGTTAGGAATAGTGGACTCTGGGAAGAGTGAAAAATAAAAATCAAGATTATTCAGTCGAAAATCCTAATCCCAACCATATCGTAAATCCTCCTCAAATCCTCGACATCTTGAAAGTTGTAGCTCTGTAATTCAACCTCCACCGAATTATGTCCAGTCAACAATCGTTTCGGATCCATGTTGTTCTGGTCCTCTACCGAACCTCCAGCAAGCATCTTTCTTATAGCTATGGATCCTCCCCTTCTTTCCCATTCCTGGATGAAGAATTTACGCATGTGTTTGAGTCTCAGAGGATCCTCGATCTTCTTAAACGCTTTTCTCAATGTAGATTCTGAAAATGGATACTGTGATTTTGGTTTGTAGCTTTTAAAAAACTCAATTAATGTTTTTTGAGCCTCGTCATTGAAGAAAGTTATCCTATCCTCATAATCCTTCGTTTTCTCAGCTCTCACAAAAACGATTCTGTTATTAAGATCGATGTCATTAAGTGTAAGGCGATAAATTTCCGTTGATCTTAAGCCTGATGTTGCAGCCAATAAAATTACAGCTTTGGTCCTTAGTCTCATAGATTCGACATTTAACCGTTCAACCTTACCAATTAGTCTTTGAATGTCTTGTTTTTTGATAATTATTTTACGTCTCTTGGGAGTTTTGGGTAACTGAATTTCGTCAGCAAATGGCACATTCATGTATTTGAGCAATCTCCGAATATCTAAAACGACCTTACGGTAGTATTCTGGAGAATAAGTCTCTTTAATTTCGTTTATATAAATAATTATGTCGTTAAGATTACAAGAGTATGAAACTGCTTCAGCAAAATCGTGTAATCTCTTATGAACGTCTCTTATATATTCTTTTGACCTGCCTGCTATAGTTAACTTCGCTAAAATTGTATCAATATCGTTTTTATTAATCTTAAAACAAGTAGCCCCGGCCGGATTCGAACCGGCGTCACCGGATCCAGAGTCCGGCAGGATTGACCACTACCCCACGGGGCTTGAGAGTTGATTGTTCATTTGCGGATAAAAATTTTTTGCCCTGAGTGCAAGATAAAGAAAACACAAATTTAATAACCTTGAGAGAAAGTTGAAACGATGAAAATATCCCCAAGGTGTCCAGCTTGTTTACTAAGCAGGGTTTACATGGAATGTAAGATGGCTACAAACGACGAAGAAAAAATATTTGAAGCTGTCAAAGATTCATTAGCAATTCTAAACAAGGAATATCCGAAGAGGAAAATAAACGCCCACATAGCTACACACATTCATAGGAGAGTGTACGAAGTTTTGGGTGTGGAAGATCCATACAAAAAAGTGAAAGATAGGGCAAACCAAGTGGCATTGAAGTTTTTAGAACCAATTGAGGAGTTTGTAAAAAAGCAAGAAGACACTTTTAAAGCATCCGCTATCGCCTCAATAATTGCCAACACGTTTGATTACGGAGTAATGGGGCATAGAGTTGCTGAAGACGATTTCATGAACTTTTTCGAAAAACAGTATTCGAGAGGGTTGGTTGTAGATGATCTGGACAAAACAAAGGAGTTGTGT
>QMZC01000157.1 GCA_003662995.1 Archaeoglobales archaeon | reverse complement strand
TTTAACCCTCCACGAACAACCTCATATCCCTCAAATCCTTCAACGGAATAGCATAAGCAGGAGACACGATGTCCTTCCTGACGGGATACTTCTTGATCTCAGAAGCGGGAATCCAGCCGAGTAAAGCAATCTGAGTAAGCTGCTTGTTCGTTGCAGCAAAAACAACGATGTAGTTATGATCTGATTTGTCGTTGTACTGCTTCTCGTTGTAGAAGAGCCTCAGTTCTTTATCTAGCTTCAAATCTTTTAGAACGGCAGTTTTAACCTCGATAATTCTTTCAACGTTGTGTATGATTACAACGAAATCGTCTCGTTCATTCAAATCTGCATAACCTTCCCTGAACGGGATGTGTTTGACAGCTATACCTTCCTGCATGCAGAATTTAAAGAAGGCCATTTCTCCCATCTTTCCAACATAGTGCTTGAAGAAACCTCCACTGCCAAAACGAGATTTCATACCGTTCTGGAATGAATCTTCAACTATGATGTGAGCGTAGTAGGCACAGTCTTCCCTGAATTTCTTGTTTATTGGGATGCTTACAGGCTTAATCAATCTCTCACCTCGGGCCATTCCTGGATCTTCTCGGGCCATCGCAGATTGTCCTTCAGGAAAATAGGGATCAAGTTCTGTTTTGCCAAATTGATTAAATCATATACCCAAGATGCTATAGGTGGGACCCACGGATTTGTTTGTGCTCCAATAATTATCCAATCAATCTGTAGTTTATGTCTAAATGCATTCAAATCAACACGTTTCAAATATGGCTCAAAGCTCACAAAGCGAATGTTCTTGTCATCTGTGTTGTCTATCAGATCAAAAATCCTATATGAATCCATATCTAAGCCTGTAACAGTTGTACCAAGCCAACAGTTCTTCGGGAACTTGAATTCATAATATTTTATAGGATTCTTCGTCAAAAACTGGAAGACATGCTGTGGGTTATCCTCAGCAACCTTGATAACCGCTTCGATCCATTCTGCAGGTACCCAATCACCGAAGAGATCGCCCATTGAAACTGTAAATATCATCGCCGATCCTTGTGGTAGGTTCGGATTTTTTGACCTGAAGTTCTTAGGGACACTGTTGTAAGGCTCATTAAGTCTTTCAGGGTGGAAAGTTGGCTCATAGCCGTTAGGAAATAAGTTAGGAAATCGTTTAGCAATTTTCCTGCCATAGCAGTAAGGGCAATTATGCAAGCAACCAGTTACAGGGTTCCAGGTAAAATCACACCATTCGATTTTAGTTCGATTCATACTCGCTCCTCCACATCTCATAAATCGCCCAAACAAGAATTGGCAGCCAGAGAAACATTGAAATCAGAATAATGATTGCCTTGTCAGATGCACTTCTATAGTACTTCACAGACGGTCCGCAAAGCAGAAGTCCGGTGAATAGATAAATTAGAATTAGAAGTTCAATCATCTCAACCCTCCGCATCTGCGTCAAGGATAGCTCCGCAATTACAGCAGATGAGGAAATCACCGCAGTATTCTGAGCATGAAGAACCGCAGTGTGGGCACATATTATCACCTCTCAGCCGCTATCGCCTCGGGCTTTTGTTGAGGTGGCGACGGACATTCTGGAGGGTGTACAGACGGAGGTAGGATGAGAAGGATAGCCCGACTTGGCGGCGGCAAGGCTTGCCGAGAGGACAGTCCATGCCAATGATCTTAGAGGGAAACATGTTCTCCTCGCTGATCCATACTTCACTCATTATAATCCCTCAAAAACAACAGTACAGTCGAGGTTGTATCGGCGTTGCAGGTTGTGGATGCAGAGGTCTTTTAGTTTCATGAATAAATGATAAGTGTTCTCTAAATCGTTGAAGCAGTGTTCTTCAATTTTCTCGAATTCACCCTTCTCGTAGAGGTCTGGGATATCTTTACCTGTAATTTGATTGTTAACCTCAATCCCTAAAAACTGGGTAATATCGTTAAGCTTGACATGTCTGTTGTTTGTGAGCAGGTAGCGGGTTACGACGTGCATCAAGTCAATGCGATATTGCTGCCTGAGCAAGGATAGCGTTCTCACATTGTGTTTGTTGAATAACGCCCTTGCTGTGATAAATGGAATGTCGAATCCTATGACGTTGTAGCCAATGATGCATGCTCCTTCTCTCATTAAATAATGCAATGCAGCGGAGATTAACTCATCTTCGCTAAAATCTTTTCGTGTCAGGATTTTGTTGTCCAAGAATTTCTCATACTCCCATGGATTGTATTGTTTTGTCTTGAAATCAATTGTCCTAATTCCCACAGCCACGATCTCATCATTGAGCGGTGATAAGCCAGTGGTTTCAATATCTAAAAAGACTGGAGTTAGTTTGAGGTATTGCATAGTATCACCTCGAAAAATCGTCGCAAACCATTACGCCTGTCGTTGGGTAGCTGTGCTTGATGCAGTAACTGCCCTTGAAGAAGCCGCATGCTGCACAACATTTGGCAGGCTGGAAGTTCGGCGGGATCATGTAATAGCCTCCTTCCAAGCAATAAAACCGAGAGCTTGAGCAATCGTGAGAACTGCACACTGTTCCTCGTTTTTATCGTACCAAGCACATTTAGACTTCAAGCAAGCCATTGTGAAGCCTAATGCGGGGCAGAGAACCGTGTCTTCTTGCTCTTGTTTTTTTATGTTTTCTACCTCAATCATCGCCACCACCGTTGCTGATCCTACAAATCTCCTTCATCAGCGATTCCTTGACAGCCTCAATGACTTTGCTCTCATGTTCCATTTCCAAGGCAGCGAGCTTGGTTTGTGCATCAACGAGGAGCTTTAACGCCTCAGCAGCAACGATCAGCTTGCGGGAGTTGATCATGATCAACACCCCTTAGCTTCCATCGCTCTCTTAGTCTCCAGAGCTTTCAAGAATTCCTCCTCAAACATCTTGATGTCCAAAATCTTCATTTCCTCGAGCGTTTTGTAGAAATCTTCAGGTTCTCCAGTCTGAGCAGTTATAACGAGCTTGGCAATCTCCTCAGCGAACAGATCAGCTTTTTTGAACATGTCTTTAAGTTCAGCATCTTTCCTGATCCTCTCTTCCATCCAGCTTGGGAGGTATGCTGCAACTCTGTTCTCGTAGCGGATCTCAATACAGCCATCAAGAGATCTTGCAACTTCGTAAATCCGCTCAGGATCGATTAATCTGTTGTCGATCTTTAAGAAGAACATGGCTTAGACCTCCACAATCGCCTTAAGCTTCTCGATCTCCTCTCTAAGCTCTTCTTCGCTTGGCTTTGGCTGTCTCAGTTCATCCATCAGCTCTTGAACCTGCAACCTGATGTTTTCGAGCTTGTCTCTTATGTATTTCTGCCTGCCAAGCATGAACGGCTTGATTGTGTATTTTCCTAGTTTCTTAGGATAGCTCTTCGTTGAACATCTCTCTTTGAACCTTCTTAGAGCGTAGTCTATGTGGATTCTTATATCGTCAAGTTCGGCAAGTGTATCTAATAGGCGGGGATCTTCGTTTCTTGTACAATCGTCGCATATTCTCGAGTCCCTACTCCAGTATATGGTATCGTAAACTTTCTCGGCTTCCTTACCGCAAACGAGGCATTTGTGGGTCATCTCTCTTCAACCTCCTC
>QMZC01000156.1 GCA_003662995.1 Archaeoglobales archaeon | reverse complement strand
CTCGTCATCTTATTCATGATAAAACTCCTTCTTGTTTGTTTTGTTACATTTGTTTTTATTTTAATATTTATTGTTTACTTTTTTGTTGCTTTTCTGGTTTGAAACTTTTAAAATTTTGTATTTCACAAAAATTCTTGTAAAAGATGTAAAATAAAAATATTTGTCCAACAAGTATGGTAAAAGAAAAGAAGAAAATTTGATCCGTACTACCCAGATTCTACGCTCGCTATTGTTCGCCCAATTTCTCACTTTGCTCGGAACTTTGTATATCCCAAAACATTATACCAACAATAAATTAACAGAGCTAAAAATCATCGAATGCTCATTCTCAAAAAATACTCGTGAATCCTCGTATCATCCGTTAGTTCAGGATGGAACGCTAAAGCTAAAACGTTATTCTGCCTAGCGGCAACAATGTAGTCTTCAAATGTTGCCAACACGTCAACGTTCTCTTTAACCTTAACAATCGCTGGTGCCCTTATAAACACCGCATCGTATTCCCCAATTCCTTTCACATTAAGCTTAACCTGAAAGCTCTCTCTCTGCCTTCCAAATGCGTTTCTCTTAATCCAAATGTCCATTAAACCCAGCAATTTTGTATTTGTCTTTGCAACCTGCTCATCCCCGTACTTTGACAACAAAATCAAGCCAGCACATGTACCCATAACAGGTTTACCTTCATTGGCAATCTGTACGATTTCATCTGCTATAGAATCTGAAAAAATCAATCTGCTTATCGTTGTGCTTTCTCCACCGGGAATTATGACCGCATCACTCTTTGAGACAACTCCAGCCTTCCTTGTTGCAACAACCTCTCCATCAACTTTGAGATTTTTCAATGCTTTCTTTGCAGCAATTACATGCTCCTCTACATCTCCCTGCACGCCAACAACAGCTACCCTCATACACCTCTCGTTTGCAATCTCTCCTCCTCACTCAACTGGAAGACATCCAAGCCTTTCATAGCCTCCCCAATCCCCTTTGAAACTTCAGCAATAACTTCAGGCTCATCGTAGTGTTGGACTGCCTCAACTATAGCCTTGGCGTACTCTGGGGGATTTGATGATTTGAATATCCCTGAACCAACAAATACGCCATCAGCACCAAGCCTCATCATAAAGGCTGCATCTGCTGGCGTTGCTATGCCACCAGCAGCGAAGTTTACGACGGGCAACCTTTGCATTTCTTTAATTTCCAATAAAACCTTATACAATCCATCTACGATTTCATCAAGTGTGTATTCTTCAAATACAGGTTCATTTTTATCAAAATCCAATGCCATTGATTCGTTTACTGATTTGGCTAATTGCAAATATCTTTCAGCATATTTTTCCGCAACACCATAAATTTTCTCATCTGGTAGCCTATTCAATTTAGCTATTGCATAATTTATTAGCCTCATGTGCTTAACAGCTTCAACAACGTTTCCCGTGCCAGCCTCACCTTTTGTCCTAATCATTGCTGCCCCTTCCCAGATTCTTCTTACTGCCTCACCCAAACTTCTTGCTCCACAAACAAATGGGACAACGAATTTTCTCTTGTCAATGTGGAAAAAGACGTCAGCAGGAGTTAAAACTTCGCTTTCGTCAATCATGTCGACACCTAAGGATTCTAAGGCTTTAGCCTCCATAACATGCCCAATTCTGCACTTAGCCATTACGGGAATCGTTACAGCATCAATAATTTCTTGAATCTTCTTAGGATCAGCCATCCTTGCAACGCCACCAGCAACCCTTATGTCTGCTGGGACTTTATGCAAAGCCATCACTGCTACAGCTCCAGCCTCCTCAGCAACCATGGCTTGCTCAGCGTTTGTGACATCCATTATCACTCCGCCCTTTTGCATTTTAGCAAACCCTCTCTTTATCAATTCAGTCCCAAATCTAAGTTCTTCTAGCTTCATGGTATCGGTTGTAATAATCCCTTCGTTATTTAATAGCTTTGCTGTGGAGATGGTTGTAAATTGTGTGCGAAACAAAGTTACTAAGATAACTATGCTTATTAACTTAATTAACCACAACTCAATCAATTAATTAGATATTCATAATATATTTAACTAACGAAATGTTTTTCAATTTTTAATTCTAAAAAATAGAAATTACTCGGAGGTGTAAAATGTTTGATCTGTTGGATGACAAAAAGAAGAAGAGGCCTCTATAAGCAAATTAGAATGGGGAGCCATCAAAAAAATTCATAAAAATAAGTGTATTCTTTGTGGAAAAACTGAAAAACAAGTTGGCGAATTACAAAAAGCCCATTTAAAAGCTCATTCAAAAGGTGGCTCGACTGTAGTTCCAATGTGCCCTACATGTCATAGAAAATATGATAAAGGACTACTTACTGATAGAGAACTTAAAAAACTTGGTATTGATAAGAAACTTTACCAACGCATGATATCAAAGAAAACAAAGAAAAAAGAGAAAGATTTTGTTTAAATTACCAATAATATCCGATCCATTTGGTAATAGTTCAACAAGAGGTAGGAAAAAGAGTAGTTCAAAGAAAAGAGGAAGAAAAAATAATATCTTTAACTTTTCTCTATTTTTATAATCAAAATTCCAATTTTATTGTGAGATAGTCTAACTATTACAATCCCTCAACTGACTTTGTGGAAGTCTTATTTTGACTTATTAAACTTTCTTTAAACTTTTAATTCCATTGAGCGATCTTTTATCACTCAATAAAAATTAAAACCAAAGGTTCTTTTATTAGAGCTGGTGTTTCATAATTTTCTAACTAATTTTATTTAATAAGTTGATAGAAGATAAAAGTTCCAACCCGAATTGTCTTTTGGAATTTCTCATTTTTTTAGTTAGTCTCCCATCTCTAGTAACAAAGTAGTCCATTTCATTAGATATTACAGTAGTAAGCAGGATGGCGTCGTGAGTTCTTATTCCTCGTAATAAAATAAGATGCCCCAAAAGCTCTAAATCAAGAACATCATCAAGTATTTTGACAAATGAAAACAATTCGTCAAATATTTTCATAATTCCTTCATAAATCTCATAAGCTTCCTCCTTTTCAAGTCTTTCCTTCTCTCTTATACCTATTCTGGTCCAAGTAGCAGTTGGAAAGCCTTTTGTGTATAGTTTTAAATTTATTGCATCATCATATATTACTGAGAGGGTCTCCCCAATGGCCAACTGGGAAGTAAAAACCTCTAATTTCAATGATTGAAGCCTCTCAAGAAGATTATATGATTGGCTTAAGTATTTATATCTTTCAGATAGCACAGAATCTTTTTTATGTCTTCCTGATGCCCCCTTTTTAATGAGAATCCAATTTGCTATGACATTAGCATCAAGAAAAACTTTCATTTATAGTAAATCCCAAATAGACTTCTTAGTTTTCTTTTTCTTGGGTGGATGCCATAAACCCTTAATCTGACCTCTTCTCCCACTTTTTGTGGTTCTTTGCCTTACTGTGTAGTATTTACCAGTAACAGGGTTATAAATTCTTTTTTTCTTTTTTGTCAGTCATTGTATTTGTTTATGTTTTTCTAAAGTTAAAAAGTTTACCATGTAGTTATTTCAATATGATTATTCCAAATACACATATGATAAGCACTTGCCATAGCTAAATATTTTT
>QMZC01000155.1 GCA_003662995.1 Archaeoglobales archaeon | reverse complement strand
CTGTTAGTTTTTCCTCTTCTCTTGTGTCTTACAATGTACCTTATCTTCCTCTCTGTCAATCTGCCGTAACCCATCAGTTGTTTGAGGGTATTTAAAGTCAAATTTTTTGGGACTATACAAGTTAAAATTGAAATTGAATGCTAAAAAACTAAAAAATTAAAGCAAACACCTCGCAATCTTGCTGCTGTACAGGCACTCGCTACAGGAGGGGTCGTTTCTGTAGCAGTCAATATTTTTTTCAGAGTACCAGCATCCTCGAACATAGGGACAATCTGCACACCACGGAAAGTTTTCCATGTTTTGTCTCAACCTTTCAAATTCGTCCAATGCCTCAAAAACATCATCTAACTCTTGGTTTAAGTTGGCTGGCAAATAACTTTTAATGTATTTTTGATGGTTGTTCACAAACTCGTTGTGTGAATATGCGAAACTCATGCATGGGGAAACAGAACCATCAACCCTCACAAACATTCCGTTTTTGTAAGGACATTCCCTATTCTTAGCATCCCCAAAAAATTCTGGCTTGATCAATTCAACACCGTAGGATTTTGTTATATCTGCAATTTCTTCAAAAATTTTCTCAGCTCTATAAGCTATGTCAATTTTGTCTTGCAAATTCATTATAGCCAGTAAATTTAGCGAATATCCTTCTCCATAGGCTTTATTCAGCAAATTTCTGTAATTTTTAACATCACCTTTCGATAATCCAACAATTGCATCAATCAAAAATTCTTCATTCAACCCTTTTGCCATCTCAACGTTCCTCTTGCTACCTTCGAAGTACAACGCTTTTCTGTAAATAACTTCATTTGGAGCAACAACGTTTGTAGCAAGAAAATCCATTCCGTTTGATGCGGAAATCTCGGCAAGCTTATGAATGTTATGTAAATTGTCCCTCGTAACAACAACCTGCATGATCCCCTTTCCATCCAAAGTTCTTATCTTGTCAACAATTTTGTTGAATTTCAACCCCTTTCTAATTTTTCCATCAAAGTCAACGGAAATTCCAATCTTGTCTACCAAATCAACTATTTCTTTAAAGCTTCCATCAACCATTCCGTTTGTGCTTATCGTTATCCTACCATCTATTTTACTCACGATTTCCTTTAACTTAGGATGCAAAAACGGCTCGCCATAACCGTAGAGAATGTACTCCTTGAAATCCAATCCTTCAATTAGTTCAGGCTGAATAAAGCTACCTTTCAAGTTCTTCCTCAAGCAGTATTCACAATCTAGATTGCATTCGCTTGTAATCTCCACTTGAACCTTTCTCATCTTAAGCTTTAATTCACCCACCAGCTATTGGGGGAAAGATGGATATTTTTGTGTTCTCCCTCAAATTTTCGATTTTTTCATCTTTGATGTTTCTTCCATTTACGAGTATTATCCTGTCATCTCTGTAATTTCCCTTCTCGTCAAACACGTCTCTCAAAAATTCCTCCCCAAGCTTTTTTGATGCTGCAAGAAGAGCACCTTTTAACGTACCATCACAATCAACCTCTAAACTCTTACCGTATTTTTCTCTTAGTGTTGCAAAAAACTCAATTTTAACCCTCATTTAAAAATAGAATTAAAAATTAGGGAATATCCAATTCCTTCAACTTCTCTTCTGTTGGTTTGCCATCAACCCAACCTCTAAGCTTGTAGTACTCCTCTTTCATTCTGTCTAAGTCAACAACTTGTCCCTTTGCAACTCCCTCTGGCAACGGTTCTGTTAGCAATCTTTTTGGCAACACATCATCCTTACCATCGAAGCCGTACTTGTTTATGATCAGCCTCTCAAGATTGCAAATCCTTTCACCGATCTTCATCACTTCGTCAACACTCAAATCCCAGCCTGTGACGTAGGATAGAAGAGGGGCGTAATCTTCAGCACCCAAAGCAAACGTTGTGAACAGACAGTTTACTGCAGAATTCACAACACATGTGAAGTCTTGGAAAGCTTTAACCCATGTAGCCTTTCCTTCATAGGTCAGCGGATCAATCTTCTCAGGCAACCCAATAATCTCTGGAGCTACGGTGTATCCTGTAACATGACAACCTCCCCTGTTGGCAGTGGCATACGTTAATCCAATGCCTTTAATTGCTCTTGGATCGTAAGCGGGCATCTCCAAACCCTTGACGCTCATGGACAAATCGGGATTGCCAAATATCTCAGCAAGCCTTTTGCTACCTAATGCAAGGTATTTTCCAATCCCCGATTTGTATGCTGTTCTCCAAACAGCCTCAACCAACGCTGCTGAATTACCGAAAGACAGATCCAAGCCTTGCAAGTCCTCATCTTTAATGTAACCTTTCTCGTACAACTCCATTGCACAGGCAATCGTCGAACCCATTGTTATCGTATCCAAACCAAGCTCGTCACACAGGTGGTTTGCCTTAATTATTGCCTCCAAATCGATTACTCCGGTATCGTTTCCCAAAGCCCATATTGACTCGTATTCTGGACCTTCTGTATTGAATATCTGAAATGCTCCTGTTTTTACTTCAGTAGCTCTGCCACATGCTATTGCACAACCCCAGCATGCCACCTGTTTCCTCAAATACTTTTCAGCCATCGTTTCTCCACTAATTTCATCAGCCTTTTCGTGATAAGCCGTCTGCCAGTTTTTGAGTGGCAACGCCCCGGAATTGTTGATGATATTTACCAACACAGCCGTACCGTACTTGGGCAAACCTTCTCCAGTAACAGGGTTTTGCTTAATCTTCTCCAATGCCTTTTTCGATTCTTCCTTGAATTCATCAGGCTTCGCAATTTCCGGCTTTTTGTTACCAGCAACAACAATAGCCTTCAACATCTTCGAACCCATAACAGCTCCAACACCCGTTCTTCCAGCAGCTCTGTGTTCTTCATTTATTATACACGCAAAGTTAACCAAGTTTTCTCCTGCAGGCCCAATACAAGCAACACTGCATTTGCCAACTTTCTCGCTTAGAATTCTGGTTGTATCAAAGGTATTTTTACCCCAAAGGTATGAAGCATCTTTTAATTCGGCACAACCATCAACTATCTCCAAGTACACTGGCTGTTCTGCTTGCCCCTCAATCACTATCATGTCGTAGCCAGCAAACTTCATGAATGGGCCAAACCTTCCACCGCTGTTTGCTGAAGCTATGGCATTTGTTAGCGGGCTTCTCAAAGCCATCACGTGATACCTTCCAGATTCAGGGAATCCCGTAATGCCTGTAGCGGGACCAGTAGCAAAAATTAAAACGTTCTCTTCACCAAATGGATTGATGTCTGCGGCAGCAATGCCTTCTTTCTCATAAACTCTTAGGTAATTGTAGAGCAAATAAGTAGCGTATCCTTTCCCACCAAGATATTTCCTTGCAACGTTTTCATCTATTGACGTTGTATTTATTGTACCATCGCTCAAATTTACATTCAAAATCTTACCCATATACCCTTTCATAAATATTATAGGTTTTGAAAAGATATAAACTTTTAGTCGATATGTTTGAAAGGAAATATTGATTTTTATTTTGAGTTTAGTAATGTAAATCTCAGTTGAATGAGGACCTGTCCACTTTAACACAACTTCCACCTCAAACGATTATAATAAAGCATGAACAGCTTACAAAACAAATTCCAGCTTCTTACAGGATTTAAACAAGTAATTGAGCAAAAGAATATCTTT
>QMZC01000154.1 GCA_003662995.1 Archaeoglobales archaeon | reverse complement strand
CTGCCCAAAGTCATCTGTATTCTGCTCCCATCAGGCATAGTAGCATCCACCATCGGTTCGGCAATGCTTATGTGTTTGCCGCACTGCTGAGCTAGTTTGACGACGAAGGCGTCTAGTTCGTCTTTATCAAATTTGATGTTTGTTTCCAAATTTGCATAATTTCGATGGAAAACGAAGATTGGAACGTTGTATCCATTGCATGAAATATCCTCAAGCATTTTATCAATCATTAATGGCGTAATCTTATCGTAATTTATGAAATTCCTCATGATGTAATACAGAATCTTGTAATAGGATTTAGCCTCTAATTTTATACCCATGTCTTTGATTAACCAATCTAAGTTCTCCTTTAGAACTTCTTCTTTAACCATATCTTCCTCAAATTCTCTCTCCTCCAACAAATCTCTCAAGGCAATGGAAACCTCATTTAACACCTCAACTTCGAATGCATTCAACTCGGGCTCCACAACCACGTACCTGTAGTCATGCTCCTCCTCGTTATGAATGATGAAAATCTTACAATATGGTTCCTGAGCCCAGTATTCCTCAACAACCTTCCATTTGTGTGGTGGTGAATACTCAACAAGCTCTCCATGGATTTCCAGATTGTAAGGTTCAAAAATTTCCTTTTTGAGTAAACCCTTCTTTTTCTTTTTATCTTTACCTTTAAGAATCTTATCTACTTTTTTTGCCTTTTCTATTGCCTCTACAGCCTCTTTCTCATACTCTTCCAATTTTTCCTCGCCTTTCTCCTCTACTTTTTCCTCTATAACTTCACTTTTAGACTTTTTCCTCAAAAAGTTGAACATTCTTATTTTATTAACAATGTTCCATTAATAAATTTTTTCACTATTATGATGATTCCATCAAAGAATTCAAACCAAACAAAATAATAAAAATAATAAAAATATAATAAAATAAAAATTTAAAAAGTTAAAACAACATCGCATTCAGAGGCTATTTGCAAAACTTCAACTGCTGCGCCTATTCTTGCACCATCTATCAGTTCTTCTTCGCTCATATCTCTTTCCTGCAAACAAGGAGAACAAACTATAAGCTCTCCACCCGATTCTAAGAACTTATTTAACAAATCTTGCAATCTCCATTTGCAGCAATTTACGTGTTCTGCAACTCCTTTTTTAGCCAACCACACTCCAGCTCCAGCTAACATAACGTACACTTTTGCATCATGCACAAAGCCGGCGTTTGCAATAATAAATGGCAATACTGCTTTTTCTGGGTCATCTGGACCATTTGTCACCCAAATCATAATCTGTTTTACCATTTTATCACCCCACGTTTTTGTTGGGCTTCGAATGCATCAGATAAATAATTTTCTTGGTTTTGTATTACTCGTTAAAAACCATAATCTCCTGATAAAACCTGATAAAAATAGAAACATTAAGAATTGTACTAAAATTGTACTAAAAATAGAAACACTAAAATATAAAATCAAACGATTTTTTCCCATTCCTTTTCCAAAGCCTCCTTAACAATTTTTATGGCACACAAATCCCCACACATGCTGCAAGCGTCACTTGTGGATTCTCTTGCCTTCCATACGTTTTTGGCTTTTTCGGGGTCAATTGCCAGATTGAATTGCCTCTCCCAATCCAAATTTTTTCTCGCCAATGACATTCCAAAGTCTATTCTCCTTGCTTTGTCTCTTTGTCCTTCTTTAATCAAATCTATTGCATGTGCAGCAATTTTTGCGGCTATGACGCCCTCCTTAACATCCTCAACCGTTGGTAATGCGAGGTGTTCTGAGGGTGTGACGTAACATATAAAATCTGCTCCTGCCATCCCAGCGATTGCTGCGCCAATTGCAGCTGCAATGTGGTCGTAGCCAGCAGCGATGTCTGTAACTAATGGACCCAGCAAATAGAGTGGGGCATTCTTTGTAACGTATTTCATTGCCTTAACTGACGTCTCAATCTCATCTAAGGGTACATGCCCAGGTCCTTCAACCATTGCTTGGACACCTTCTTGTCTGCATCTCTCAACCAATTCACCTAGCACGATAAATTCCGTATACTTTGCCCTATCACTGGCATCGTAAATGCAGCCAGGCCTAAAAGCATCTCCCAAGCTTATGGTTACATCGTATTCTTTCAGTATTTCAAGCAAATAATCAAAATCCTTGTAATACGGATTCTCCAACCCATTGTGCATCATCCATCCGATTGTTATTGCCCCACCTCTGCTAACAACCCCAAGCAATCTTTTGGATTTCTTTAGCCTTTCAACTGTAATCCAATTAACGCCAGCATGAATTGTCATGAAATCGACACCCTCTTTAGTCTGCCTCTCTACAACGTTAAAGAAATCATCCTCGTCCATCTCAACTACCTTCTTGCAACTCCTTGCCGCCTCATATATTGGAACGGTGCCAAAAGGTACTTCAACGACTTCCATAATTTTTCTTCGTATTAACGTTAAATTGCCACCCGTTGACAAGTCCATTATCGCATCCGCCCCGTATTTTTGTGCAACTATTGCCTTCTCAACCTCTTCATCAACATTGATGTAGTCCATAGAAGTACCAATGTTCGCATTGATCTTTGTTGAAACGAATCTGCCAATAGCCTTAGCCTTGAAATCATCATTCCTCAAAACGTTTCTTGGAACAACTACTTCTCCATGAGCGATTAGCCTGAGTAGTTTATCTAATTCAACACCTTCAAATTCTGCAACTTCCTTAAGCCAATCTGGAGCGATGCCTTTTCTAGCCATCTCGATGAGACACTCCATATTTTAATGGCAAAGCTCACAACTTTAAATAGTTTTGCCACACACATAATCTTTCCGTTATTGTGATGACTTGCTCTTGCAAAAATGCTTAGTTCTATTCTCAATTCGTCAATCATGTAGTCTCTCTTAATTTACACTCTTGGGCTTAGGTCTGAATACATTTTTCTCACACGAATTTTTTCAAATTATTTTATGAAATTTTTAAATATTATATCTCTCTATAGATAATCGATTTTTCAACATTACATAAACAAAAAGTTGGTCGTGTTTCATTTTTGTTAAAAATTTAGCGTTGATGCAGCCAAGAATCAGATACTGTATATGGAAATTCCAAGTCTCTTAGCGTCTTCTTTTGCATCAACATCGATATAGGGGGTTAAAAAGGCAAGTTTTGGTTTGATGTTGTTTACTTTCTCATACAACTTTCCTTTTCTGAGCAACACACCAACATCACTCTTGCTAACATGGGATTTTATTTCAACAAGCAAATGTTCACCATTTTTGACAACTATATCTACATCTACTATCGACGGATAGCCGAAAACGAAACCTTCCTTGTCGTTGTAAATCCATTTCTCAACTCTAGCATCGAAGTACTCTTTTAAAATCTCCTTTAAACCCTCTCTAAATGCTTTTTCAGACATTATCCCCCATCTTGAGCCTAATGCATCCAATCTCCTTATTAGAGTATCAAATTTTAAGTCATGTTCTTCCAATTTTTCTCTATGAAGTTTTAGTTCTTCAACAATTTCAGTGAATTTCCTATCGTGCTCATCTAACCTTTCCAGTATCTCATTAAATTTCCTGTCATGTTCCTCAAATCTCCTACTGTGCTCATCTAACCTTTCCAGTATCTCATTAAATTTCCTGTCATGTTCCTCAAATCTCCT
>QMZC01000153.1 GCA_003662995.1 Archaeoglobales archaeon | reverse complement strand
CTCTGTTAGTTTTTCCTCTTCTCTTGTGTCTTACAATGTACCTTATCTTCCTCTCTGTCAATCTGCCGTAACCCATCAGTTGTTTGAGGGTATTTAAAGTCAAATTTTTTGGGACTATACAGTGAAAGTAATTGTCAGAACTATAAATGGTGTGAAAATATAATGGAAAGTTTAAAAGAACGAACCTATCAGCATTGAAAAGTAGATTATACCCAACGTCATGCTTGCGAGCTTGTACATTTTTCTTGCCTTGAGTCTACTTGGAGACTTTGCAAACTTGATTGCCTTGTAAAGGAAATATGATGTCACGAATACTGAAAGTGCTAGATAGGCAAACCCAAGTGGTAGAATTACAAACAAAACCGTCACGAGTATAAGCATCAAAGCCACACTGACCACTATTGCCCATGACGCCTTCTCCATGCCCACGATTAAGGGTAGCATTGGTATGCCAGCTTTTCTGTAGTCTTCTTCGAAGTGTATTGAGAGGTACCAGATGTGGGATGGTATCCAGAGCAAAACTATCGTTGAGATCACTATGCCGGGCAACCCAATTCCATTTACAGCAACCCATCCAGCTAAAGATGGCATAGCCCCAGCTAACCCACCCAAAACAATTGAATACGGACTTTTTCTTTTTAACAGTACTGTGTAAACGATTATGTCAAAGAATAAGCCCAAGGACAAAACGACAACAAATTGTAAGCCTATGTTTAGTCCAACAAGTATTCCGAGTGCAAACAACAACAAACCATAGATTGCACAGCCTTCAGGAGTTAGTCTTCCTGAAGGTACAGGTCTTCTCTTTGTTCTGGGCATCAAAGCATCTATGTCCCTATCTAACCACATGTTCAAAGCGGTAGTCCCTGCAACAGTCAAAATCGTTGCGGTAAAGGCTTGAATAAAATGAATTAAATTTATACTCTTTGCTGCTACCAAGTAGGCTACAACAAACGTTACCATCAACAGCATTGTTTGTTTGGGTTTGATTACTTCGTAGAATGACTTAATGTCCACAGTAAAATTATGGGCTTAGATACTTCAAGTTTTCGATTTTACGTTTGCTCAATCTACAACTACGATAGGTATCAATTAACAAGCAAAACTATATATGTCACGTTATAATTGTAAAATCCATGGGCGAGACTTCAGTAATTCTGATAGGAGTATTGGTAGGATTTCTTTTTGGCTTGAGCGGTATTGCCACATTATTTAACCTAATGAGTGATGTGATAACAGAGACTCAAGCACAACTATCTCAGATTAGTGCGGTATCAACGTTGGTCTTACTTGTTATTGCAATAATATTGATAATAAAAGTCAGGATAATCTCTGCACTGGTTGTAGGGGCGATTATTGGTGCTGTTTTGAATTTAATCCTTAAAATGAACGGAATTGACATAGTTAATCAAGTGTACTCAACAATACTCCATGCTGTGATGCCATAATTTTTAAACAAAAGTGAACTGTATTCGTTTCTACTGAGGATTTGGGTTAATTTATTTACTCAATTAAGTTGATACTACACCAGATAAGCTCTTAAACAATACAGCAAAAAATTTATTTCCACATTTAACACTAAAAACGATTGAAAGCCCCGTGGTGTAGCGGTCAATCATTCCGGCCTTTGGAGCCGGCGACGAGGGTTCGAATCCCTCCGGGGCTATTTTTGAACTATAAATTCTAAGATTATTTCAAAGATACTACGGCAACAGCTTTACAGTAGAAAAGCTTAAATTGATAAAATCAAGCAAGTGGAAGATGGCGGTAAAGATTATAAAGTGCCCTTCTTGTGGAGAGGAGGTAGTGCTAACTGATTTATACGATGGTATGGAGATAGAGTGCAATCTCTGCAACTCGATCATGATATACAACGAGGGTAAATTACACTTACTAGATACAAACGAGGAGTTCGACTTAGATGAATTGGAAGTAGAGGAGGAAAAGTTTGAAGAGGAAGAGGAGGAGTTTGAGGAAGACTACTACTTTGAGGGTGAGTATTAAAAATATAACAACAAATTCAAAAATTCATTCCAAGGTTATCGCCTCGTTCGGGCAAACTTCCACACAGCTCCCACATTCGGTACATATGTCTTCGTCAACGTGAGCCTTGTCATTCAACTCAATGGCTCCAATGGGGCACTCTTCCACACAGCTCCCACAACCGTCACATTTACCCTCATCAATTACCGCTGGCATACTGGAAGAAATTTGATTGAGTTTAACTATTTTTTGTTTTTATTTCTTTTATTAATCTAAAATCATTACAATACTTAACTGTACTTTCTCAAAAACTCCCTTATTTTTTCCGATTCTATCCAACCTTCATCCAGTCTTTTGATGATGTTGTTAATTCTTTCAACCTGTTTGATTATTTGCCCAGCAGTTTCCCTATCAGCTTTCAACTCAGCTAATGCCATGATTGCTGAGAGTGGATTCCTAATGTGATCAACAAGGACTGCAAGCTGTTCGATGTTTTTTTCAATTTGCTTGTATGCTTTTCTTTTTAATTCATCAAGCTCTAAGGATTTTATTGCAAAAGCCAAATCATCTGCCATCGTTTTGAGCATTTCCATCTCTTTTTCATCGATTTTTCTTTCACTTTCTAAATAGATAGTAATCACGCCCTTCACCTCACCATCTACAACCATTGGAATTGCAAATACCTGCTCAAGTTCACTTTGTTTGCATTCAAAACACGTTTTTCTCGTCCTTTGCCACTATCGATTTACATTTCACAGCCTCTTTTATCACCTTGCATTCCCTCTGTTTTTCTAATACATTCTTTCTCACCCCTGAAATTGCTATTGGAATAACTTCTTCATCTTCGACAACACAAATTGTGGTGGTAGAATAATCTTCCAGCATAGCCAGTTTTTCACAGGCTTTCTCAAGCAATCTTTTCTTATCCTTTTCCCGGACAATCAGTTTGTCAATGCTGTTTATTATGTTTAACAGCCTATTCAACCTTCCCAACTCTGTCACGTCTTTTGCTATGATCAAACAGTAATCTCCGTCGGGCATCTCAATAGGTATTAAGCTGGCAATATAATGTCTGCCATCTCTTGACTCCTCAATCGTTGTTGGCTCATTCTGCTCGATGACTTTCTTGATTGCTCCAATTATTCTACTTCTTTGTCACTTGGTAGTACTTCAAGAAAACTTTTACCTATGGGACTCAAACCCAAGCTTTTAATCGCTGAAGGATTAGCTTCAACAAAAATACCATCTTTGTTTACAATCGCAACTATGTTCGGCGAATTCTCAAATATTTTTCTAAATTTTTCTTCATTTTCCCTTATCTTTCTCACCATGTTGACTTTCTCTGTTAAATTAACGCCGATTGATGCTGCACCTACAATTTTGCCTTCGACATCTCTTACTGCAAAATTGTACCATTCCACAATCAATCTTCGCCCATCTTTTGTGAGGTTCTCGTTGATGTTTATGCTTGGTTGTCCACTTCTCATAACTTCTCTCACTACTTCCCTAACCCTCTCCCTCTCCTTTTCAGGAACATGCAATTCAACAAAATCTTTACCCATCACTTCTTCGGCTCTCCACCCGAATAGTCTTTCTGCCTCTTTATTCCATAAGTTAATCTTGAAGTTCAAATCCCAAGCCAATATCGCTGTAGGTGCGACATCAATCATCTTTTGCAACATTTCAGCGGTTTCTTTATATTTCGCTTCACTCTTCCTCAACTCCTCCAGCATTATCTTCTTCTCAGTCACATCCCTCAAAATCCCCTCAGCCCCAACGACCTTGTTGTTATCATAAACTGGCCACAGTGTTACCTCCATT
>QMZC01000152.1 GCA_003662995.1 Archaeoglobales archaeon | reverse complement strand
CCTATAAATAACCAAGTCGTTGAGGAAATCAACGTTTAGGGATTGATCTTTTTCACCAGATTGTATCTTGTAGGCGATTTTGTTGATCTCATCTTGATAATAGCTCTCGAAAAACTCTTGCCATTCTTCCGGGCAGCTTAGGAGGTTTTTCATGTTTTCACCTCCTCAGCCAGCCCGATCTCTGTCGTTAGTTCTCTAGCATCCCTGTAGTCTTTGTTTGCTAGAGCTTTCATTATGATTTCTGTGACAAGCCCCCTTGCGAGCTCGTCTTTGAGGTTCAATGAATCTAGGAAGTTCTGAATCATTTTTAGTCTCAACTCGTACACTGAGATTTCTGAACGCTCTAGCAGCTCTAGTAATTCATATACTGTCAAATCTCTGTTCTCTGCAATCTTTGCAAGTTTCTGCACAATGTACAGTGCTTTTCTTATTGTTTCGGCTTGGCTGTGTGTGAGTAGTATTTCTTTTACAACTTCTATTGTTCTACATTCTACCTCAACTCTCTTTTTTGTCGAACTCTTCTTTGTCGACATCTACAACTAAATTACACAAACAACTATATAAATTTTGTCACATTCTACATAATAATAATGAGGTATTATTGTAAAAATAAACAGACAACAATTCTTATATACATGCTGTAGTATTTTTCCATATGCAACCAATAGTTGGAGGAGGTAAGATCTTCAAAGATGGGAAGGGTTCAGCTAGAATTTATATTAAAAAAGATTTATCCGACGCTCTTGAAGTTACAAGTAGTCGAGATATTTTACTAGAATATTTTCCAGACCGTAAGATCTTAGTTGTTCACCTTGGGGGTGGTTCAAGACTAGAAGATATTGTGAGAGAAGTACTACAAGATGAATTGAAAAAATTAGACTTAAAGTCTTTAATTAAAGAAGCCTTACTTAAATTTTCTCAGGAGTTAGATTGATTTTTTTATTTTAGAGTATTACTCTTTTTTAGAAAGTTATGCAATTTTTGTACATTGTACAGTACAATGTACATTGCTGTGAAAATGTATATATTGTTTTTTCTAGTATTCTTATTTTTATTTTCTTATTTTTATATATAATTATTAACAATGATAAATCTTCCTAACTAGAAAAATAAAATTAATATAGACTCTTGCGAAAGAGTGTACAATGTACTGTACAATGTACAATTTTTACATACTAACTCCAAAAACAGTAATACTTAGTATCAAAATTCAGAAAAAAGTAACAACAATCAAAATCAAAAAAATTTAGTTAAATTTTAGCTCATATTCTGAGTCAGGTTAGGCGATTTTATTATCACCCCCATCTTGAAAAGTTTTAGAAGGATTCGTTATTAGAAGTCAGTTTTGGAAGCAAATTATTCTTTGAGGATAATAGATGTACTAAAGACGTTGTTTCAGCATCTCAATAATGTTGTCAAACAACCTGTCATTGTCAAATTCTTGCTTTAATGATTCAAATTCTTCAATTAGTAGTTCTATCAATAGTTGTCGAACCATTTTTTTAAATGGCTCCTCTTTTTTCGTAATTTTTTCATCAATAACCAACTTACTTGATATCATTACAATCACAATAACTACCATGATATAAAAGGTTTTCGACTATACTCGCCTATGATGACGTAAACTTGCGAGTAAAGATCCAACGTTGTACAGAATTCTAAATAAACTTCGGAAAAATGTCTAACGTTGGACATCGAACAAACATAAACCAACATATAAAAAATATTACTCAATAAAGTTATTTAGGATAATCTTTTACCAATTATGTTACAAATTAGTGTTAGTGAGGAGCAATGACACTCCGCCCCGACAAACTCTCCCATTTGATTATTCATAAAATTTAAAAAATTGAGATGGAGGCTTTGAAATCGCTTGTAAAATCAAAGAGGAGAGAAAAATCAAACCCACTCATACCTCCTATCACTCGTCTCAATTACATATCCATACTTGCGCATCCAATCAAGTAACCCTTGCAAATTTCCAACGTCTTTAAACAATCCAGTGTCTTTAACATACTCCCATATCTCATGTACTGTTAGTTTAGGATGGTTGATTAGTGTGGCTCGAACTACCTGAAATCTTGGTGATGCCTTTCTAATTCCATAAGTTTCAGTTCTAATTCGGACTTGTTCGTCACGCAGAACCTCGTTCAGGTTATCTACAAGTATCCCCCTAACCCGCTTTAGATCCTCTTCTTTAACAATATTTCTACCCTCTGCCCTAGCCAACGACTGTGCAACCCGTTTCATATTGTTAGGTATAGGAGCCCATCATAATTCCAACTCTGTAATCAACATAACTGTTGCTTGGAAAGTACTCTGAAATGAACATTTCAATACTTTCCCTCACGTTGCGTGCATACCTAATCAGTGCCTTATCTGCTTCATCATTCCAGCTTGGGTGTATCTGCCTAGCATGAACAACCTGTAACCACAAATCCTCATCAATCTCTTTTCTAAGTCCTTTCAAATCAATATAACCCATGTAGTAATCTTCCAAGTCATGTGGAATTGTTATTTCTGTTTTCGAAAAACGGTCGAGTACAATTTCAAATACTTCACCCCCTCGATGATAGCTGAACGTAATTACGGATGAAATAGAGTATTCTCCAACGAACTTCTGTCGTCGTTGCAACTCTTTATCGAGCGGTTTGTAAGATGTGGCAAAGAGCCCTTTTAGTAGATTGTTTACATAATAAGGTCTTTCAGCTAGGTGATATTTTATTCCTGGATGATATTGGAACTTACAGCCCTTCAAAACACTTTTTGGTGGGGGTATGGTTCTGTACTCTGGAGGAACCATCAATTGAATAGTGTTAACCAAGGTACGCGCAAAAGAACTTTGTAAACTCATTGAAAACAAAGATACGCCACCTACACCTCCATAAACATAAGGGGCACTTATGATTGGTGACTGCAAAGATATTGGTATGTGATTATCGCTCACAAAATAATCTGATATCAATTTTTCAACACTCCTCCTTTCAAAAGGAACTCCGACGTAAACGTGATCTGGATTCAAGTATTCCCATTCTTCAATGATTATTGCCGGTTCTACACTTGGTGTGGTTTGATCAATAATATATGTTTTCTTTGCTTTAAGTATTCTTATGAGTTTGTAATCCTTAGGACGTTTCACATTTCGATCTGTCAGACCTATTAAAGAAAAATTGGGCGTGTTTATTAATGGAGCAAGCCCAAAGCAATTGTAGTCACCCATTCTCGCTATTGCTGCTTTCCAGCGTGTCGCTAATTCAACTGGAACTACATATAATGAGATTTCATCAACATAACTACCCACAGAATACCCTCTCGTAGAAACTACTTTTTGATACCATCTTTCAACCTCTTTTAGTCTTTTAACCTCGTATTTGTAGAATTCTATATTTAGTAACTCTCTTTGCCAAGGATATTTTTTATCTGATAACTCTCTTCTCCATAAATAATAATCGTCAAGGCTTAATATTGTCATATGGATCCCTCTTAAGATGTTAACACAAAACCAAAATAATAGTTGCGGTTGTAGTTATCAAAAATTTTAAACAAGGTGTTCAGACATTTATTTTATAATTTCCTTCTGTTGTAAGGCTATTCCATCCCTAATTTAGCCTTGATCTTTCTGATCTCCTCTTGCATTCTGTTGAATTCCTCTTCCATTTTGCTAAATCTCTCATCCATGCAACTCCTTATATCATCCCTCAGCAAGTCTATTTTCTCGCTGAGATACGTTTTCGTGTCTTGGATGGCTTCAATTGTTTTGTCTTGCTTTTCCAACATCATGTCTTGCTTCTGTAAATATGATCTACCTATTTGAATAATCCTATCGAGTTGTTCTATTATGAAAACGTCTATAAAACTCTTAATCGTTCCGATTCTACCGTCAAACTCTTCAATTTTGACGT
>QMZC01000151.1 GCA_003662995.1 Archaeoglobales archaeon | reverse complement strand
TTACTCTCGAAGATTGTTTCACCGTTTCCATTTTCTAAGCAGGATCTTACGACCATCAAAGTGCCTGTTCCCCACTTTTCTATATAGCCAAGATAATACAGAACTTCTGCAATCTTTGGATTTCTTAACACTGAACGATGGGGCTTCTTCAAATCCTCTATACTCAGTTCAAGCAGATTTCCGGGATTTTCAACCTCAAGTCTGTCATCAAATATCCTTACGTAAACCGGAGATCTCGAAGAGTAATCCCTATGAGCTACAGCATTAACTATTATTTCCCTGATAGCTTGGAGAGGATACTCAAAAATCTCTTCTCTCTTCAGCTTGACATCAACAATTCTCTTTTTTATGAGGCTTACAACTTCAGCATAACTCTTTTCTATTTGCTCGATTAGATTTCCCTTTATCTCCTTTTCATAGACGATTTTTCCTTCTACGAACTTACCTATCTTTATGACAGCATATGGCAGATACTTTTGAGGGTTCTTTCCAAAACATAGTAGTGCCGCAACAGTTATCTTACCGTCTTTAATCATTCCCAAGTTTTCAAGAACTGCTGACGGTTCAGTTCTTATTCTCCTCCTCTCTTTTGCCTGTTCAATAAACCTCTTCAAAATCTCCTCGTCTATCTCATCAACATTACAGATCTCCTGATCTTCAAAGTTTATCTCGGCGAATTTTCTTAAAAGCTCAAGTATTTCATCCCTATCCATCTTCAAGTTATTTTTCCCGACCCTCTTATAAGCCACTCCAAAAGCAAAAACTGGCTTATCTCTTCTTTCAGAAACTCTAATCACAATCAGTTTCTTCTTCCTTATTTCTACGACCTCAATCTCTGGAAATATTCTTGGTTCTGTAGAGTTAGCTATTTTTAAAACGAGATCTTCAATCGTTCTCTTTCCGATGCTTACCCCCTTTATTTCACCTTTATCGTTAACTCCAACTATTATTGTTCCACCTTTAGTGTTTGCAAATGCACAAACAGTCTCTATTATCTCCCTCGTTTCCGCTAACGATTGTTTGAATTCTATAATTTCGCTCTCTCCCTTTTTTATCATTTCTTCTATTCCGTCACTTACCGTCACGTAACGTTATATAGCGGAAAGATTTAAAATTATTTCCTCTGACAGAACACTCAGCATGTTCAGAATAATAGAGGTTTACGGTAGTAAAACGTACGAGAAGGGGTTAGAATACTATCAAAGCGGAAGGGTTGCATTAGCTATAAAGTGCGGAAGTGAGCTTACCGGAGAGGTTGTAGGGAACGAGAGGTACAGAGTAAAAGTCGATCTGGACAGCTATCATGGTACATGCTCTTGCCCGGTAAGGCACAACTGCAAGCATGCTGTGGCTTTGCTTTTGAGCTACCTCAACGGCGATTATTTCGATGTCGATAACGCCATAAGCTCTGCAAAGAAGGAAGACCTTGCCGAACTTGCAAAAGATGCTGTAAGCGAGAATCCCTTTCTGGTGTTTAAGCTTGACAAAAGTGGAAGTAAATTCGTAGAAAAAAGGATAAAGAGTCTGTTTGAAGGATACATAGACGAGGAAAAAGCCGATGAAATAGCAAGAACTATAAGAAGCTACAAAAATATTATAAGCAAAGATTTTGTGTTCTGGATGCTCGAATACCTGCTTGAATACTGCGAGCACTCAGATTGCTTTTACAACGATTACTACGACCACTATTACGGCGAGGTGATTTTCGAGGCTTTATGTGATGCGCTTGCAGAGAAAGAGCTGGGTGATGAGGATTTTGAAAGAATTGAGGAAATAGCAAAGAAAGATGACTTCGACGCTCTGTATCCTTTCTTTCGGAGAATGATTAAGCACGTGTGGAAGTTCAGGAGGTTTGATCCGAGAAAATACCTCAGCACCGAAGATTACATAGAATTTCTGATAAATGCTGGTAGAAAAGGCTTGGTTGAGATTCTGCTTAAAAAGGCGAACCTTGATGAAAGAACATTCTTCAGGCTGTGCTTTAAAATTGATAGGGATAGGGCATTAAAATTTGCTAGAGAAAAGAAGCTTTATTCAGAGCTAATAAAATGCTGCGAGGATATAATCGATGTATTCGACAGGGTTGTTGAGGAGGATGCGTGGATCGATGAAGAGGCATGCAGAATTGTTTTTGAGAGGGTTAAGGCTACTAAAAATCCTTCAACACTGAAGAAGCTTGCAGATTACTGTGTGAGGCGTGAGTACTACAGCTTAGCAGCCGATGTGGCAATAGCCTTAAAGGATTACAGACTTCTGAAAAGGCTTGCCAGAACTGACATTAATACGAGGTTGAGGGTTTTTGAGTTTGTAGAATCCGGAGAATTTGTAGAGGATATAAAGGCAACGATTGGAGAGCTGATTGATGAGAGGAAAAGGGAATCGTACAGGAGGGCTGTGAAATGTCTAGAGAAGCTTAAAAGGTTGCTGAGCGAAGAAGAGTGGAAAGAATACGTTAGCAATCTTTACAAAGAACATAAAAGAAAAACTGCGTTCTGGGAAGAGTTTGAATCAGCATTCGGAGTTGAATTAGTAGATTGACACTCATCTGGCTTGATTTTGTCTCTTCTTTAGTTTCAGCATTTATCTCAACTCTCTTTCGTAATCCTCTTTTATTTTCCTTATTTCCTCAGCTTCATCGCTGTATACTATTTCATACGTCAATCTTGCCGTTTTCAACTTTTATCCTTCTATACTCTTTTTACATTTCGGACAGGTTGTGTGGATCTCGATGTACCCGTCGAGAACTGTAGCTTCTCCGCCGTAAAAGCTGCCTCGAATCCGGTCAGGATATTTTCAATTGCCTTGGTCTGCCACTCGTGTTCTTTCTCCTCATATCCGCAGTGCCTGCACTTCAAAGGGGCATAAACGTAGTCAAATAGACCCACTCCCACACCTCTCTCGTTGAATCAGTCTCCTAAACTTTTATACTTTTTCGGGAGTTCCTCTTTCAACAGTAATGAGCAGGCACAAACAAGCTAAGACTGCAATGAATACGATTAGGAACGGCAGCAAGTCCAGATACTTAGCCACGAGTGCATACACTAAAAATGCAGCCGAGAGTGTGAAGAAGGCGATTGGATACCTCCAGAAGATGTAGCATATCATTGCCAAAGCTATAGTACCCATGTAGAACCCGCCAAGGCTCCAGACATAGTAGAAAATTAGCCCGTGAACAGCTCCGGCAATTATCCCATCAAATACTCCAGCTCCACCGATAGAGCCAGCACTTAATCCATATTTTGCCTCACCCCATGCAAGCTTAATAACATCACAGCCAATTATACTTCCAAGCACTGCAAATGCAAATATTGTTGGATATCTTTCCAGCTCGAAGAAGCCGGCAACACCAGCTCCGAATAACGCTGATAGAGCTGCGACGACAAACGGGTCCATCGAAATTCCTCTTCCCTTCTCATAGCGAGATGTTATAAGCACAACTGGTATGGCCAGTAAAAAGTACGCTATGAACAGGAACTGTATCTCAGGTCTGAAAAATATCCTGTCAGCTACGGAGATTAAAATTACCAAAGGAACTATCAGTCCTCCGGCATTAACGAAGTAAGCTCCAACATTTCTTATCCTGATCACGTATCTGATGCTGCAGCGTTCCCTCTTAAAGCTGCGAATTCTTCTTCCAGGAATTTCGAAGAGCAGATAGTCTCTTCTACTCAGAAACAGTGTGACCAACCAAACAACCAATCCGGCACCAAAGCTTCCCAATACGAATCCGAGCGCTATTGGGCCGGATATAACGTAAAGGAGCTTATTCACTTTTTGTATGTAGTCGTGCCAGAGGTGAAGGTACCATGTGATCAGATAAAGCCAGAGAAGAAAGTTTATCCAAGATACATCGAGAGGAATTGTGAGTGAGGACAAATACGTTACAGCTGGGTTAATAGCAGCTCCAGCATACTCAAACATATCAGCAATAGG
>QMZC01000150.1 GCA_003662995.1 Archaeoglobales archaeon | reverse complement strand
GGCGAGACTGCTCATACTGGCTTGGGCTTGTACATCGTTAAGAGGGTTGTTGAGAGGTATGGTGGCGATGTTAGCGTTGAGGACAACAAGCCGAAAGGGGCGGTGTTTGTTGTGAGGTTGAGGGCTAATGATTGAGGTCGCTATTGCTGTTGGACTAGTTTCTGCAGGTTTAGCGATTTTTACTGCTTTGTGTTTGCATTTGGAGAAGAAATACGAGGAGAAAGTGAAAGAAGTAGAAGAAGGAAATGAGAGGTATAATACAATTGTAGAGAATATTCCCGTTGGAGTTTACATTTTTCAGAATGATAAACACGTTTTTGTGAATGATGCTCTTGAGAAAATATCCGGTTACACCAAGGATGAACTTCTGAGTTTAAATCCGCTTGACCTTTTGCATCCTGATTATGTTGATAGGTCGATGCAGTTTATGGAATCAGCATTGAAAGGTGATACTAAAGTTTACTCATGCATAATTAAATTTACGAGAAAAGATGGAGAATGCAGATGGGTTGAACTAAGAATGGTGCCAACAATATACAATGGTGACAAAGCCATCTTAGCTACAGTTGTGGACATTACTAAGCAGATGGATTTAGAGAGCCAACTTAAAGAATCTGAAGAAATGTTCAGAACTTTGGTTGAAAAATCCTTGGCTGGAATATATCTAATTCAGGATGGTGCGATCAAATATGCAAATCCAAAGCTCGCTGAAATGTATGAATACCATGTTGACGAATTGATTGGCAATAATCCACTAGACTACGTCCATCCTGAGGATAGAGCAAAAGTTGAGGAAAACATAAGAGCAAGAATAAAAGGAGAAATACCTAGGACACCTTACAGAGTGAGAGCAGTTAGAAGAAACGGAAAAACAAGAATCAACGAGGTTTTTGGATCATTTGTTAACTACAAAGGTAAACCAGCAATCATTGGAATGTTATTTGATGTAACTGACTCGGTCAGAATAAATAGCCTCCTAGAAATCATTAACAACATAAACGGAGTAGTAATTCAAGAGAAGAATATAGAAATGTTGATTAAAAAAACATGTAGAATTTTATATTCATTTAACGACTATAAGAAAGTATCGATAGGCGTTTGGAAAGATGGTAGATTTGATTATGTGTACAGTCTCCCAAAAGAAGGAGACGCTTGTTTCGATGTGAAGATGAGTAGTGAAACAACCATTGAAAACAAGAACAACTTCAACCGTGCATTAATACCTATGCTTGCCAAGGGAAATGTAAAAGGTGTGTTGGTTGTAGATTCCTATGAACAATTCTTAATCGATGAGGTTAGGTTACTTCAAACCCTAGCAAACAATCTTGCTCTAGCGATAAGTTCAATTGAGCTTGATGAAGTCAAGAAAAGAGCTTATGAGCAAATTAAGAAAAATATAGAGCAATATGCAATATTAGTGGATCACATAAGAAATCCCTTAGCAACAATTCATGCATTCGCTGAACTATACGTGAACGATAAAGAAATATCAAATAAGTTTGTTGTGCAAATAAACAGAATTCTGAATGTAATAGAAAAACTTGATAGCGGGTGGGTTGAGTCGGAACGGATTAAAAAATTTTTAGAAAGGTATTAAAATATTAAAATAGTATTTTTAAATTTTATTAGCTATTTTTATTTTAATAAAATTAAAAATCTTTATTTACCAACTTAATCAATTCACTCAAAGCCCGTTCGAGTTTCTTGAGTTCAATTCCAATTTCTTCTACTCTCTTTTCCAATTCTTTCGAGTATGTGATCTCTTCCACTAAACCTTCCCTTCTGACGGCTTTAAATTTAAGCTCCATGACATCCCACCTGCTGTAGTGTCCCACGCAATCAAAATAAGCCTTTGTAGCATTCTTTCCTCCATATCAAGTTCAGCGTAAATTATCTCTTCCTTGTTGAAAACCGGTTCAACTATGTAGAGCGAAGAGGGGTTTACGACGGAGCTACCTCCAGCAGCAATGTCAAATGCACCTTCAGGAAGTAAATCTTGTGACAGATACATGTTTGCACTAAGAACAAACGTTTGAGTTTCGAATGCGTATTCTCTTATCGCACAATCAATATCACAAAGGTGGAGTTTATCCTTTGATGGATTAAATCTCCTCTTTACGGCTGTTGTCCTCTCTGCAACCCAGTATCCAGGCCATATAGCAGCGTGAATCTCCTCTCCTTTCAATGCGAGTATAGATTTTATTGGGGTCATGTGATTTTCATAGCACACAAGACCACCAATTTTTACACCATCAACCTCGTAAACGTCAATATCTGCCCCATCTCCCAATCCCCAAATCGTTCTTTCTCCATGAGTGGGCATGAGCTTTCTATGTTTACCCACATATCCCGAAGACACAAAGACTATTGTGTTGTACAGTGTTAGGCTTCCCGGTTTGTCATCAAGTTCACTAACACCGAGTACAACGCCTATTCCATATTTACCTGCCACTTCAATTATCGGCTCAATGTCGTCGGGCAACTTAACGGAATTTTTCTGATACTCAACCATATAGTCTGCCCACCCCTGTCCAGTAAATCCTCTCCAGTATGGATAACCGGGAATAAACGTTTCTGGAAATACTATAATTTTAGATCCTTTTCTTCCAGCTTTTTCCACAGCTTTTGCAGATTTGTCTATACATCCTTCTTTGTTCATGAAGTCGGGTTCGATCTGGGCAATAGCAACCTTCATACTAAAAATTCATTCATAATTTAATAAATTTTTTGAAGAGTTGATCATCAAACACCCGTCTCCAACATCCTCATTTTAAACAACTCAACGTTACCATATGTAAATATTAAAAACAAACCAGAATCTTTTCGTCTAACAAAAACCCTCTTTTTAGCGTCTATTTTCCTCGAAAACTTCATGCCAGCCCTCGTTTGCGGAATTGCTTCAAGCAACAGCGGATCAAATGGAGGTTTACCCACAAAAACAACTGGACTCCTATCCATCTTAACCTTGTTGATGTTGCTAACATTAAATCTAATTCTTAAAATTTCTCTACCATCGTACAACTTTAAAATGGCGGGATTTCCCTTAATTTCTTCAATAACTGCCAATCTACCCATTGAAAGTAGCTCTTCAAGATTCATTTTGCCCCTGTTTACGTATCTCCAATTCATAAACCTTGCCAAAACCTTTGCAAGCCGTCTTGTTTTCTTACTCGGCTTTCTCGAAGTTGTGAGGATCATATACCTCAAAAATAACAAACTAAATAATTGCCACCCACAAATCCGAACATTCTGTTATCAGCCTTTAAGGGAATTAAAACTTCCTGATCTGCATCGTCAATGGAGTTGAGTCTTCTAACTTGTGTTATGCAGAAATCTTCAATTTTTACCGCCAAAAATTCGGCTGTATCAACTACCTCACAATTTTTGTTTAACATAATCGGCATTAAACTGTAAGAATTTCCAAAGACTTCACCAATTTCTTCACCAAACAGTAATTCCTGTAAAATTTTATTATAGAACAACCAATCCTCTTCAATCAACCTCTGTTTTGGATAGTTACCCAACACAAACAACACGTCTTCAACGTTCTCTTTTTCATGAATCCAAAAACAGTTTTCGCAACTCCATACGTAATTGCCCTCTGACGATACCTTTATCTCACCCAAATCACAAATCAAACACGGATAAAAGGGGCAATAGCAAAGGGAGCAATCCTGATTCTCAAAGTGGCATGGGTAGTACTTGCATTCATAGTTAGGTCCATAAATACCGTCCAAAGCTCCAAAGAGTTCAATCAACGTTTTTTCCCTTAATTCGTTCACAATTTCACCCTTTTAACATGGCAACCATATCACCAACCTTAACACCTATATCCTTTGCTACAGGCTCGCATTTCGCTGTCAACAAAAAAGCTATTGGTTTAAATCTCGATTCTGATAAACTCTCGTAGTTTGCCATCCCCTTTGCAATGATTATATCCGCATTTTCTAACCTTTCCAGTGTGATTTGAGGTAGTTCTTCTTCTATCACACCAATTGCACCTTTACCATTTGTCAAAACTTCATCCGCTATTTTATCAACTCCTGCGAGTTTCGCATCTTCAATG
>QMZC01000149.1 GCA_003662995.1 Archaeoglobales archaeon | reverse complement strand
CTCAGATTCCAGAACTCAGAGGTGTTATTGTTGTTTACAGAGATGTCCTGGCAATGAGGCCAACGCTTGATGAAGCTTTGATAGCTGTATTTGGCGCGGAAGCTCCTGAAATTGAGGAGGAGAGCGTTCAGGATCTTGTGAAGCTACTGGTTGAGCTTTACAACAGAGCTAAAGAGGAGGCCGGAGCTGGTAACTGGACCGGATTTGGTGAATACATTGAAAGGCTTGGTGACACCATTAACAGGCTAAACCAGACCATTGTAAAGTAGCATAACATTTAGTATTCTCACTTTATAAAAAATAATAAAGATTTTTACTTTTCCTGCAGCCATCTTGCAAGATCTTTGGCGTAGTAGGTTATTATTATGTCTGCTCCAGCTCTTTTTCTGCAAATATGGTATTCAAGAACATTGTTCTTTTCATTTAAATAATTTGCAGCGGCTTTTAGCATTACATATTCACCGCTGACACAGTATGTAGCTGTTGGATATTTCAGCTCTGTTTTTACTCTGTATATGATATCCAAAAATGATGGTTTAACCATTATTATGTCTGCCCCCTCTTCTATATCTGCTTTAGCCTCTCTTATGGCCTCGTCAGAATTTCTAATATCCATTTGGTAAGTGGATCTATCACCAAACTTGTAGCCACTTTCAGCAGCGTATCTAAAAGGAGTGTAGAGAACTGTATTGTATTTCACCGCATAAGATAGGATAGATGTATCTGTAAACCCCTCTTTGTCCAAGGCCTCTCTTATTGCCATAACCATTCCATCCATCATTCCAGATGGAGCAACCATATCTGCTCCTGCTTCGGCCTGACTTACTGCAATCTTGCCATAAATCTCTAGTGTCTCGTCATTCAGGATTTTACCATTTTTTACCAAACCACAGTGACCATGGTCTGTATATTCACAGAGGCAAAGATCTGCAATAACTATTAAGTCTTCTCCAGCAATCCCTCTAATCTCTTTTATTGCTTTTTGAATTACTCCATCTTTTGCATAAGCTGATGATCCAATAGAGTCTTTGTATGAGGGTATGCCGAAAAGTATCACTGCTGGAATTTTAAGTTCAAGTAATTCATTTATTGGTTCTTCAAGTTGTCCGAGGGGAAATCTGTACTGATTGGGCATTTCAGGTATCTCTTTCTTCTTTTTTAAGTTCTCGTCAATAAAAATTGGGTACACGAGATCTTTAACTTCAAGGCTGGTTTCACTCACAAAATCTCTTATCTTTTGGCTTTTCCTCAACCTTCTAAATCTAATTCTTGGATACATAACAATACCTCCTCTATTTTTTTTACAACCTCTAACTCAGTTTTATATTCATCAAAAAATACCACTTTTTTCATATCTTTTCTGTTAATTGATTCAATAGCACATCCACGCTTGCAGCCGCTGATACATACCATTATGTCAACATTTTCTGGATTTGAGGTGTAAATTACCTCAGCATTGGAGAAATACTTCCTTATATACTCTTCAATCTTCTCCCTTGAATACGTTGGATTGCAACCACCACAGTACTTTATCCCGATTTTCATACTTTGGATTCTTTGGATTTCATTCTCTCAAGAATCATCTCAACTGCCAGCTTTGCAGCTGTGCCAGTTACAGATGGGCATTTGTCTGTATGTCCGCCAGCTTTTAAGAACTCTTCCCAGTCCTTCGGATCCAGTAAATCAAAAGTCCTGCCCATAAGTTTTCGCTGTATATCAAAGCACCTTGTACTTCCAAACACCTCCTTAAACTTCTTGTAGTACTCTCTAACAATCTTATATGTCTCAAATCTCTTCTTTTCTGGGTCAGCAAAGTTCTTCCTATCTCTTCCAAATAAATAGCTTAGGGCCATTGCACCCCCTATCAGAGCTCCACAGGTTCCATCGCCCGACAAACCAATACCTGCTGCAAGTCCCGTTGCAGATTTGAATGCATCATCTGCTTCAACATTTAGAACATCAAAAATTGCAGCAAGAGTGGTTTGCGCACAGCCGCCGTACTCTGCTTCATACTTAAATGCTAACTCATAAGCCTTCTCACTTTTCTCCATACCGCTCCCCCCTTGCTTTTTCAATCATTTCTTTGAAGAATTCTTCCTCACTCTTCCCCGTAATTTTTCTAAAGTGCTCATCAGGTTTTATTCCTGCTATTATCTTCGCCAGCTCCTTCTTCATCTCAATGTTGCCTCTTCTTCCAATCATTATCTTCTGAGCAGCTGGAGATCCTGCACCGTGCATAGACTCTGGTAGCTGGGCCCCAACGGAGAGGTTCTCAACCAATCTGAACATCCTAAGCCTGTGCTCAGTTGGAACATCTGCAACTCCTTTCAAGTACTTCTCGATAAATTCCCTAGTCTCGGGATTCTTGTAGTCCTTCTCAGATGGGGTTGTTATAACAAAACCACCAGCTATGTCCTGAGCTAACCTTGACCATTCATAAGGCAGCCTTGTAACGTTGAGCTTCGTAACATTTGCAAGCAAGGGACTTGGCATGTAAGCTCCGGAAGAAGTCTTGTATCCTTCGTATGAGCAAGCTAAGGAACAGCACCAACAAGTTTCTGCCATGTGGATCATTTCGGTAAGCTTATCGATTATGTGCGAAGCTTTTAAAACTCCGTTGTATTCAGCCAAATTGGTTGCTGCACCTATCAAAACGTCTGCAACACCAACCTTGCATCCGCCGTAGTTTTGTCTGTGAAAAGTTGCAAATGTCTCTACTAACTCCCCAGCAAAGTCGTATTCACCGCACATGAAAACCCTTTCCCAAGGAACAAAGACATCGTTGAATATCATCAGAGTTTCACCACCAACTATTCCGTACTTTGCATTTCCACAGTCTATGTCACCATCCAGCCTTCTCGTGTCGTTTGTTTGTCTGACGAAGATGTTTATCAGGCCTTCAGCATCTATTGGAACGGCAAAAGAGACAGCGTAGTCCTTGTCTTCTGGCCCCATTGCTCTGGTAGGCATAACTATGACTTCATGGGAGTTGACGGCTCCTGTCATGTGAGCCTTTGCGCCCCTAACAACTATTCCATCTTCTCTTTTCTCAACCACATGCACGTACAAGTCAGGATCCTTTTGCTGATGCGGTCTTAGACTGCGATCACCTTTTACATCAGTCATTGCACCGACACACATCAGGTCGTTTTTCTGGACGTACTTTAGATATTCAATAAATCTGGCATGGTAATCTGTACCGTATTTCTTGTCTATGTCGTAGGTTGTGATGTAGATTGCATTCAGCGCGTCGAAGCCGACGCAGCGCTGGAAGCACGTCCCAGTTTTTTGCCCAAGCAAACGCATCATCCTTACTTTCTTTACCAGATCTTCGATGTTCTGATGGATGTGCGTGAACCTGTTAATCTTCTCCCCAGTTAAGTGAGATGTTGCTGTCATCACATCCTCATACCTTGGATCGTGGGCGAGTTCGTAAGTCATTGCTGCGGCATGTATGTGCGGCCTGAACATCGGTTCATCAACAACACTCTCAATTTTCCTTCCCAGAAAATATACTGTAGGCTTATATTTTTTTAAACTCTCGATGTACTCTTTTCCGGTCATCATTTTTATCACCTCAATTATTTTTCATCACCATCTCTATATTGTGGCATTATTTTATTTGCAAAAACATCTGTGACATACTTGGGATTTGGTCCCATGTTAATCAGTATGAAATGCCTTACTCCTGCCTTTACGAATTCCTCGACCTTTGAGATACAGTCTTCAGGTGTTCCAACGATTGAAAAATCCTCTACAACTTCATCAGGAACGTATTTTCCAAATTCCTCGTATTTCTTCAGTCCCTCCTCGTTTAAAACAATATCTGAGTATAGGTTTTCGCTAAGGTGTTTTGGTATATCTACACAGTATCCGGCTTCTTCGATGACCTTGGGGAAAAAAGCAATTTGAGGTTTTATTTTCTTCAGCTGTTCAAAGGCTACATCATATTTCTCAGCCACAGCCGTGTAGATGTACAATCCAGGTTCAAAATTGTCGAGCAATCTTCCAGCTTTTTTAGCAGCATTCTCTATTTCTTTAAGATGCTTCTTGTAAAGTTCTGGACTTTGAGGAGTTGGTAGCCATCCATCAGCGATTTCACCTGTCAATTTTCTGGTTTTTGGTCCGTTAGCACCGAAATATATCGGCACAGGATTTCTT
>QMZC01000148.1 GCA_003662995.1 Archaeoglobales archaeon | reverse complement strand
CTCAACGGCTTAGATCAATTATACCTGTAATCTTGAAATCAATGTTCGAAATCGGTTTAGCAATCTTTGCCACAACCTTTATTGGTTGTATTGGCTACCTATTCTACGATTGGAGAAAGGAGAAAGGATATTGTTGGACATTGAAGATTCAAGGCAAAGTTAAGAAGCTCTGGTAGAAACTATTTTAAAATCTAAAACCAAATTAAAACCATGCCAAAAGTGATAGAAGTTATTTACGAGGATGGAGTTTTCAAGCCCTTAGAGAAGGTTGAGCTAAAAGAGAAAACTAAGGCAAGGGTTATCTTAGATGATGCTGGACTGAGCCAGTTTTTTGGCATATTCAAAAAGAAAGTATCCGTGGATGAAGAGAGAGACTTAATGATCAAAGAAAGAGTATGAAAATTTTTATTGATACCTCATTTTTCGTGGAGTATTTTCTCGGAAATGAGGAAGCTAAAGACGTCTACAACTTAATCAAGTCCAAAGAGCTTTATACATCGATTAATGTTGTCGAAGAAACAACGTACATCCTTATGAAACTTACAGCTTCAGATTTGTCTAATGAAGACAAACATTATGAGATAATAAAAAAGCTAAAAAAAGATGAAAGAGTCTACGAGATTTGCCTCAATAAAGCGAGGGTATTTTATTTCTCTCTTATTGGAGACGGTGTTAAAATCCTAATGCCAGCTTCGTGGGATATTACTTTAGAGATGATGGAAAAGTACAAGCTTTTGCCAAACGATGCTCTGATTGCTGCAACATGCAAGCATTATGGCATAAAGAAAATTGCCACCTTTGACGATGACTTCAAAAAGGTTGATTTTTTGGAAGTTGTAGAAATTGAATGAATCTCTTTGAATGCAAATCCTTCATGCTCTCTTTTGCCGAGGCTTACGATCCTCTGTGAGAGGCGAGAGTTTACAAATAAAAGGTTGAAGCAGTTAAATCAATCCCTTGTTCAGTTATAAACGGCTTAGATCAAATAGACTGGTAACCTCGAAATCATCATCAGATACAAACAGGGTTCGAAATAGGTTTGATGATTTCTGCTACTACTTTCGCTGGATGCTTTCCCTATCTCTTCTACGACTGGAGAAGGGGGAAAGGAGATGGATGGACTTTTTAAGGGTTAGATGAGTTAAAGAGCTTCTTAAACAAATTTTAAAATTATGATAAAAACTTCTTATAACTAAAAGTTATTGAATTTACCTGCAAGTGTTTAAACCTATCGGAATCCACATACTGCTCCATCAGGAAACATTTAATACTTAATCTGATAAGAATAAAACATGGCTTTAAAGAGTGAATGGGTGCCTATAATCATCACAAAGGAGATAATAGAGCAAAAAAAAGAGCTGAAAAAAATTCTTCTGAAGTACGGCGTAAAAGACCCTGAAGAGATAGAGAAAAAAATTGAGAGAGGTGAACTGCCAGAACATCCAACCTATGAAGATTTTCTTTCTGCTCTGGCTTTGAAGAATAACATAGAGGAGATGAAAAAACTGGTCGGGAAGCTTATTGAGGAGATCTGATGTTTCTGAGGTATCTAACTTTTCTTAAGATAGTTAACGATGAATTTTCCGATATGGTAGTAAGTGTTGAACTTCATCCAGACAGAATAAGACTAAGCTTAGTAGACGATTCATGGATAGATGTTAGGTATCCGGTTGAGGATAAATTCTCATTCCACTGGCAAAGGGGTGAGAAGATATACAGAATTGACACAGCCCCTCACCACAGGAATATAAAGACATATCCGAGACACATTCATTTAGGCTCGGAAAATAATATCGTTGAGGACAATGTAACGGAAGAGGGCAAATCACCGGAAGAGAATTTCAGAAGATTTATGTTGTGGGTGAGGAATATCCTCCAAAATGATTGATCTTAAGCAAGCGATTACCATAGTGATTGTGGACAAACATCCATCTTTTCTCAATTGAAGAAAAACCTGCTGAATTGGTTAGCTACACAAAAATAGGTTTAGCAATCTCAGCAACAACATTCATCGGCTGCATTGACTACCTCTTCTACGACTGGAGAAGAGAGATAGGTGGGCTAAAGAAGTTGAAAACAATCTTGGGAGGCTTATGAGACGAAAGTGATTTAAAGTTTCTATTGATGTAGTTTACCTCGACTCAGGCGTTTTGGTAGAACTTCTGCTCGGAAATGAGTTAAGAAGGCAGAAAATAAAATCCATAATAGCTGGAAGAAAACGTTCCATACCTGTTACCTCATTTGGTGAAATACTGTATTTACTGCAGTCATAAACGCTTAAAGAGCTTATGGAAATAGAACTCGTAATAATATAAGGGGATTCGTAAAAGAGAGACACGAAGAATATCTAACTCTTTACATCTTTACAAAAGTGTCAATCGCATGTACTCTATCTTCAGCATCAATGTATTGTCTCATCCAAAGTTAGAGAGCTTCCAGAAACCAATTAAAAAGTATACTCTTCTCCCCCGAGATCTGATACACACAGCAACTGTAATTAGACAACTATTTTTAACTGGATATCGATTTTAAACAAATTGATGAAAAAATATAATCGTTATTGAAGACTAAATAAACTCCTCAAAACTGTTTTAGGCGGAATAAAGAAATGGGAAAACTCAGAATAAAAACAACAATACACATCTTCGAAAACCATCCTCTCAACTCAAACTCTTAACTTTTAATCAAATCATCCAGATCGTAAACGAAATATCCTTCCAGCTTCTCCTTTTCTCTGATTTTCCTTGCCACTATACCGTACTTCCTCTTACCATCTATCTTGACCAATTCACTTTTCTCTTCCAGCTTGTCTAAAATTTTAAGAGCTTCTTTATAGCTCAGATCTCTCCATTTAACTTCAAAAAATACTACCTCATCTTTCCGTATACCGACAACATCTATCTCTACATCCTTATACCACCACCTTCCAGCTTTGTATTTCTTGCTCAACATCTCAATAACGATGTCCTCAAACGCTAAACCAACAAAAGCGTTAAAATCACCTCTTATCTCTTCTAAGACAGGATCAACCTCATCCATCTCAAGAAAGCTTCTGTTTGGATAAACATATCTGAACCAGAATCTGTAGAAGTTATCTGAAAGCTTATATACGGTTCTTTTTGCTTTCCTTTCAGTGACCGGATATATTCTCTTTGCTATTCCAATTCTCTCTAAGGTCATCAGGTATTTTGAGAGCTTATTCTGAGGGACCTTGCTCTTCGACGATATCTCGCTGAAGGTAGTTGCACCTCCCGCAATCGCATTTAAAATTCCAAAGTAGCGAGAATAGTCTTTAAACTCCTCGAAAAGCAGGTTTAATGGCTCATTGTAAAGAAAACTTGTTCTATTAAGTATCTTGCTTTTTATGTTCGAGGCAATATCAGCCAAATCATCAAACTCCTCGAGATATCTCGGCACTCCACCCAAAACAGCATAGACCTCTACAAGCTCCTTTGGAGAGTACCTTGGAAAGAAATTTTTTATCTCAACAAATTTCAAAGGTTTTACCTCTAATTCAGCCGTTTTCCTTCCATACAGAGCACTGCCATATCCGAGAGAGATTTTGTAGATCGTAGAAATAATCGAACCGCAGAGGATTAGCATTATTTTAGAGTTTTTTAAGGTTTCCCACCACCTCTGGAGTATTGTGGGGAAGGCTTTATCAACCCTATATAAATACTGGAATTCATCGATTACAACCACCACTCTCTCACGAGCAATTGAGTGCAAAAACTCAAAAAAATCATCCCAGTTCTCAAATCTCACAAAACCGTATTTTTTTGAGATAACCCTTGAAAAAGAATCGAGAACATTTTCAGAAACATCAGCCATCAAATACAGATGTTTTTTGTCTCTAACAAACTCCTGCAACAATCTTGTTTTCCCTACTCTTCTTCTCCCATAAATTATGATCAACTCAGCCCTATCCGAGTTATATCTCTCATTAAGAAACCCCTGTTCGAACTCCCTATCAACAAACATACCCACAGGTATCATACTTTAAAGTATGTTAACTAATTTATATGTTTTTCGATGTAAAGACAGAATTGTATAGTCCTGAAATTTTTGACCTTATAAACCCTACTCATTCTCCAACCACCTCATCAAAAAGCTTGAATGCAACACCTAACCTCGCCTCTACAGGCAACCTGCTCCAGAAGGCATCT
>QMZC01000147.1 GCA_003662995.1 Archaeoglobales archaeon | reverse complement strand
TTTATTATTCTGTCACTCATCCTATCTTATCCCCTCCTCCCCAAGATCCTCCTCCCTGACTGGTTCGTGCTTGCCCTGCTCAATCTCTTCAGCTATTTCTTCGGTTGATTTGCGGGGTTTGAGCTTGCCCGCTTCATATTTACCGATAAACTCGGCTATTGCAAGATTGACTATCTCAGAAACGTTAGCAAATTCTCCAGATTCCTCCATCTCTTTTAATTTTTTCTTTAGATATGGTGAGATACTAATAGATAGTCTTTCTTTTTTAGTTCCAAAATCATGTTCTGATTTAATTATTTGTTCTGGCATATATTATCACCTCACACCTCAATTTTAGCGGATTTTCAACTGCTTAGTAGAAAATATAGTTCTCAGCCATACCAACTACTTCTCTTGCCTCCTCCAACGACAGGCCATAGGTCAGAGCGATCTCCTTGATTATGGTTTCACGATGTAGGTCTAATTCAAAGTACATTCGCTGCACATCGATCAAAATTCTTCTGAATACTTCCTTATCAATTTCCTTTGGCCTCTCCACTACTTCTTCCTTCTCGTCTGGATCCTCCAAATCTGCTTCGTAGAGAATTAACTCATACCTGACTTTTTCAAGAATTAAGTCGATGTACTCTTCCGCAATCCCGTAAATGTCCCTGATGTTCTCTCTCAACTCTTCAACGTTATCAGGATGTATTTCGAGCATTTGCAATGTTCTAGCCACATGCCAGACCAGATAGTCTTCATCCACGATCTCGTCAATCTTCGCTTTTTTCAATATGTAGGTGCAGAACTGGCCAAAATCGTCAAACCATCTTTTCTCAACTCCCTTGATAACGATCCGCATCCATTTGCGGGGTTTTGTTAAGGGAATGGGGAGGTACATTCTCTATTAAACTAAGAACCTTAGATTACAATGTCTCTATAACCTCATAGGATTCTTGAGCTATAAGTAAATCCATTTCAGTTTGGGCTACTATATTAGGAAAGTCATCCTCATAGTCTGCTTTGTTTCTGTCTATTCGCAATCGTTCAAGATTAACTCCAACTCGTTTGAGTTTATCATCATCTTTTGCTTTGAAAGCCTCCGATACTAGTTTGTGATCAATACTCTTACCTGTCAAGGGTATCTTTCCATGCAAGTAGTTTCTTGCTTTACAGAAAATAGAATAATAAGCTCTACTAATTGCAGAACGTAGTTTAGCTTCATTACTTTCTCCAGCAAGCTCTTTTGCAAGAGCTAAATAATCCCCCCAATCAAAGCTCATGCGATTTGAAGGTGAATACAAAGATTATTATTCCTCGATGCCTTACCGAGCCACCAGTTTTCATCCAGTTCTTTTAATTTTTTCAAAGCCTCTTGGGGCTTTAATTTAGTATTGATGTAGAGAACCATTATTTGATCATCGGATTCAGGATCCGTTAAGACATCTAAAATTAGTTCTTCATTGGGGAAGTATTTCCTTATTTCATCGTAAGCTTCAGTGGTGAGGATGTTAAATACATCTTTGTTTTCTTTAAGAAATTTGATGGTTTTAATAGGATCGTTAATTGTATATTTGGCTTCAAGCTCCATGAGCTCAACTGGTTCAAAGACTTTAAGTATATTAGCAACGGCATCCCAAATTTCGACTATACCTAATTTCACTTGCTTGTTGATCAATTGCTGTTTTTGGATGTTGAAAATTTTATGTATCATGTTTCTTTTATCTCCTCCAAGAACTTATCTACATCTTCAACAAACTTCCTTAAATCTTTAGAGAGATTGAGTATCTCATTGTAAGGCAGCACCCTTGGATCGAAACTTTCAAGTTTTCTTATAATTTTTAACATGCTGAAAATCATTCGGAAGAAACCAAGAACACGCTCACTTTCAGTTTTCTTAACAGCTTCTTTGAATTCTTCACTTTCAATCAATTCTGACAGTGTTTCAAAGAAATCGTCCTGTAAGAGTGGTATGCCATTCTCGTCTTCTATTTTTTTAATCCTCCCCAATCCTTCAATAGTCTCAGCTACACCGGCTAAAATACTGCGATATCCTGCTAAAAACTCTTCAATATCTTCCTTGCTGAGTTCTGATATTTTTTTGATCGTTTTAACTTCTTCCTCCATACATCCACCTCTAAACTCTCACCCCCTAATCAATCTCAACCGATCCTTAAAAATTAGGTATGTCCCCTAATCGTTTGGCTTCTGCACTCATACAGTTTGATTACCGGCGGCCTGATAACCTGTAATGCTCTAATGTGTAGATGATACAAGAGTGGCCAAAGTTCATGGTCGGTATCAATTTTTTCCACATTTAATCCAAGGTCTCTGGCTTCTTCATAACTGATAACCCTACCATGTGAGAGGAGCTTACCTGCATCACAGAGTTCTTCCGAAATTTTCTCAGCATCCTCTTTTTTGATTTTCATGTAATTAACAAGCCACTCTTTCGCAAGAGTTTTGGAATAATCTATTGCTTTTTTGGCTATATCAAGTTTTATAGGATCCATGACAGTAAGTAACTGACCTACAATCCTCGGATCTCTATTTTTCTCTTTTAATTCTGTTTCTAAGATATCCAATGCATGAATATATGACCATGCAGGTCTGAAGTCTGGCTGCTTAGTTTGTGGATCTATCCCTATTTGAATTAGCGGATCGATTGGTCCTAACTCAGCCATGAAACTCATAAGAATCTGATTTGAGGCTAAAGACAGTGATGTAGCAGCACTCTTTGCAAACTCCATAATTATAACTCGAAATGAATCAACTTTGCTCCAGACTAGTTTTACGAGCTTTTCTGTAGCTTCAATTATACCTCCTCCACTGTGGATTACAAGGTCAATTTTTTCCGGGTAATCGAGAATTCTGAGCAGTTCGTGGATTAAAGTAACATCCTGATAATTTAAGCTTCCTGCCGGATGCTGAGGATTAGAATAGTAAAGAATTAGAGTCCGATCAGTTTTTTTCTCAATTTCTTCAATTATCTTTCTTCTTATGTTGTCTGGTTCATTCTCAACTTGGGTGAAAAGAGGGATTTTGGGTAGATCAAACTTTAATTCTGAAAGAACAGGTTGTTGAGCCAGAAACCTCGTATTTGTATTCAAAACCAGGTATGAGTGGTTCTGGCCCGTGTCTTCGCTTGATACCCATCTCTTCAAGTATTTTGAGGTATTCTTCAATCTGTTGCCATTCATCTCTATGTTCTTGTTTCCATTTCTCAATTTCCTTGAAGACATCCATGAGTTCTCACCTCTAATCAAAGTTATATAATTAATATTATTTGTTTCTTTCTCTTTTTTGCGAAATTTCTCAAATATAATTTCATCTATATTATCTATCTTATCACCTCCTAATCAATTTCAACATTTCCAAACACCCATCCTAACTTTCATTTTTAAAGTCTAAATCCAAGTAGATGCATGGCTGAGGAAAACAAAGCTTTTGGAATTCGAAAGCCAAAGATTCATGCGGTTAGACTGAAAGAGGCTACCTTCGTTGTGGATACTGATGTCGGTGAGGCTGAGGTTGTTGTGCGGTTTAAGAGCACGGTTCCAGTACTTAACATAACTATCGAATGATTTAGCCAACAATACCATGTATTTTACCCCTATCTATTTTCTCTTCATATTCTTCAGCATCGACGACGGGAAGTAGTTGATAATTCACATCTTTGAAATATGCCTCGAATTTTTTCAGATCAAGCTCATCTTCAACCTCAAAAACTACGATCTGCTTTGGATTTCCTACTGCTATATAGTTCTGCAAGATTTTAACGGGATACTCTACTGTTGAGTAAATCTTTCTCTCTTCAAGCAGAACGACAAACTTCATCTCTACGCCTCCAACTAATCAATCTCAACATCTTTTTCTTCGATGAGCGTTGCATTCTTGATGCGTTCTTCTGCCGATTCAGGGGGTTTGCGGGGTTTGAGCTTGCCTTGTCGTTCATAATCAAAGTGCATTCTGATAATAGCGGTCTTAATCACTTCTGCCTCACTCTTGAAATTACCAGCTTCTTTCAATTCATAAATTAATTGTTGTATGTGTGGAGATATACGAAATTCTTTCCTGATAATATCTGATTCAGTTTTTAACTTAGTTTTCGGCATTTTGTCCACCACCAACTACGTTATATATTACGTAGTCAACCAAAATATTTAAATACTTCTACGTAACATATTACGGTAGAAATAACGGAGGATGTTAAGGTATGCAGAAGGTAAGTCTGCAGAAAACTGGAAGTGGACAATTATACGCCCCGATTCCAAGGTTTATAGAAAACCATTTTGGGTTAGAGCCAAGGCAAGAGGTCTGGGTTGACATCGAAGGCGATAGAATAGTGATTTTTCTGAAAAAACCAGAGCGTTCGGTTGGTAAGATGGTCGAACACCCCTACGGGGGAGATAAAAAGAAAGCGGAGGTCGAGAAATGAACCAAATGCCAATTAGCACACAAGCCATCAGTGCTGTGATCGCTGAGCATCTTGAATTGGCAGAAGAACA
>QMZC01000146.1 GCA_003662995.1 Archaeoglobales archaeon | reverse complement strand
TTTACATCTTTTTTATTGCGACGAAAGACTTTTGTAGCCTTGATCTCTTCTATTAAATGGTTGAGTGTGAGCTGCATAATTTGTATTTGTTTTATTTATTTTTTGTTATTTTGACAGTGCCATTATGTTTTGTATCTTTAAAATTCAAACCACGACAACATCAAACCCCATGTTCTTAAGCAGGAATCTTGAATTCTTGACATTGTAATCTTTTAAATCTTCAAATAAAGCTAACACCCTGCCTCTCTCATAGCACGCTATAATTCTTTCTGCAATCTTCATGGCATCATCTACCCTAAACTTCCTCACCACATCTATCTCTAAATCGTGATCCGTGAAATTTGCGATGCATGAGACACCCAAATTCTCTATCAGTTTGTTTGCCTTGTCTATGGAATTGGTCATATATATTCTCATATCAAGCAATGCGTTTTTCATCGTTGTTCTGAAAAACCCTTCATCCAGAACGTTGCTATCTAAATTCTCCAAACATCCGAACCAGTAAACCACAAAACCTTCTCCAAAAAGCTCCAAATATTGCGAATACTGCTTTTTTAAGTAAATCCAATGGGTTTTAAAATCACCAAAAAGTGCTTTGCTCTCAATCCACCTTATCGATTTTCCGTTAAATTCAATTGGATCATCAAAGTAAAAGTCGGGAGTTTTCTTACTCTCCTTTTTCATCTCCCTCTCATCTTTAAATTCAATCCCCCTATCCTCTAACCATCTCCTGATTATGTTTTCACCGAGCTTCCCCCTCGCAAACTGGTGTTTGACGGCTAAAGGAGAGTATATGTAATCTGTTAGAACTGCTCTCTCAATTAACCTCCTCAGATCATCATCCTCAACGTTTTCGGGACTTCTTATTGCCTTGAGTATCTCAGAATTACTAAAACCTAAGGACCTCATCAAAACCCTAACTTTCATGACAGGCATCAACCTAACCCACTTAGGTATCTTTTTGTTGGCATTCCAGTATGTTGCCAAATCCTCTAACCTTTTGATAACGTTTGGATACTCCCTTTTGACAAAATCAACCTTTTTTTGAGTTAAAATCGTAAAAAGCATACCCCTCGGATATCCAAACTTATTCAAATCTCTTAAATCTCTCAGATTTCTCCTTACTTTTTGGTATTCCTCAATACTGATTCTCACTTTAATTTTTAAAGATTTTTAGATTTAAATCATTTGGGGTGTAATCAAACGTTTCTTAGCAACCTTTTTATAAACGCAAATTGCCAACTTCAAAATGTGGATAGTAGTATTAACAGCCTTTGTGATCTACTGGGGAATTGTTGAGCTCTTGAAAGCTAAGGGTATTTTGGAGAAATACAACATAACTGCAATAGGGCCAATTTTGATGATAAGGACACAGAAGGGTCTGAATTTACTTGAAAAAATTGCAAAACCAAAGAAGTTTTGGAGGATTTTGGCAAATGCAGGTACACCTTCAATATTCATCGGAATGATTTTCATGTTCTCCTTAATCCTATTCATGGATTACAGGCTAATAACCACACCTCCTAAGCCCTCCCCCCTCACACACCCAAGAAATGTGTTGTTGATTCCCGGCATAAATCAGTACATTCCAGTTGTTTGGGGGCTGATAGGTTTAATTGTAACATTGGTCGTTCACGAGTTCAGTCACGGAATACTTTGCAGAGTTGAAGGGGTTAAGGTTAAAGCGATGGGTATTTTGTTAGCCCTACTCCCAATTGGCGGATTCGCTGAACCAGATGAAAAAGAGTTAATGGACAATAAAAAAACAGATAGAATGCAGAGAATAAGAATTTTCTCTGCTGGAGTTATCAGCAATTTCATTGTAGCTCTTATAGCTTTTTCCGTGTTTTTTTACTTGTTGGGATTTATATCTCCATTGATTGTTGTTAGGGCGGTAAACGAAAACAGCCCCGCTTATGGAATTGTTCAGGAAGGTGACGTTATTTTAAGCATAAACAATATCGAAGTTAAAAGAATAGACGATGTTTCAAGGGCTTTAAAAGCTGGTAATCCTAGTCTTGTGATTAAGTACAAACACGACGACAAAATCAGGGAAGTAACGCTGCCAAAAATTGTTGGGGTGAATGTTACAAGCTTGTATAAAGAGAACAATAAAATTTATCCAGCAGAAAAAGCAGGAATAAAGGAAGGTACGATTATTTTTAAGATTAACAATACACCAACACCAACACTGAAGGATTTTATGGATGTAATGCAAAAAACAAAACCAAATGAAACGATAATCGTTTACGCCTACTCAAACGGAGTTATTAAAACCTTCAACGTGAGTTTGGCAGCATCGCCAACAAACAGTCATGGTTTTTTAGGTGTTGTTGTTGACGAGTACATCTCGGGTATGGGATTAGCGTACTCGGATTTATTTTTAAAGGAGCTTAAAAATTTACCATCCAAACTCACAAGCATTAATGGATGGCTTTTTATTATGGCAATGCCCTTCACATTCCCCGGATTCAGCGATGCTATTACAAAATACTTTGAGGGGGACATTGTGGTTTTCTACATGCTTAACACATTCTACTGGATAGGGTGGATCAATTTTTACGTTGGTTTGTTCAACTGTTTGCCTGCTATCCCCTTGGATGGTGGCAGGGTGTTTCACGAAAGCTTATCTGCCATTTTGGTAAGGAAATTTGGAGAGAGAGGAAAGGAGATTGCGGCAACAACAATAAAATTGCTGGCATTAACGATATTTTCATCCATATTTCTGGCAATACTGATTCCCAACTTGCACGGATTGATTAAATAAATTTAAAGGTGAAGAAATGAAGTGCAAGAAGTGTGGTAGGAAAGCAATTGCAAATTTAAAGCAGTACAAGATCGCTTTATGTGAGTGTTGTTACCCAGCCTTTTACGAGTCACTTGTGAAGAGGAGCATAAAAAGACACGGGATAATAAAAAGGAATGAAAAAGTATTAGCAGCGGTTTCGGGGGGTAAGGATAGCGTTGTAATGGTTTCAGTGCTAAAAAATCTGGATTACAACGTTGAAATGCTTTACATTGATTTAGGTATTAGAAATTACTCAAAAAACTGTGAAAAAATTGTTAAAGAGTTATCGGAGAAGATTGATGTTAGCCTGAATGTTGTCAAGCTTTCAGATTACGGTTTTAGAATAGATGACGTTGAATTGAAAAAAGTTTGCTCAGCATGTGGAACGGCAAAAAGGTATTTGATGAATAAATTTGCGAGGGAAAATAAATTCGATGTTGTTGCGACAGGACACACAAGTGAGGATATAGTATCATTTGCAATCAAAAACATTGTGGGTGGGAACATAGAGTGGATTGGGAAGTTGAAGCCGAGAATCGAGGGTTTTGATGTTAAGATTGTTACAAAGGCAAGACCGTTGTTTGAAAGGATGGAGAAGGAGAACATGTTGTATGTTTTATCGCTAAATTTGCCATTTACAATCGAAAAATGTCCCAACACTCCAGTAAACGACTGGAAGGAGATAGTGTATGAGATAGAGTCGAAGAAGACTGGATTTAATCAGAACTTTGTAAGAGGTTTGGTTAGAATTGGAGAAAAAAGAGGAGCGGAGACGAAATATTGCAAGATTTGTGGTGAAGTGACATCTTCCGATGTCTGTGCCTTTTGCAAGCTTGTTGGGAGATATTCTTGAACTTTATTCATCCAAATTATACTTACTCAGTCAAGATAAACATTAAATAAAATACTGTTTAGAGTTAGTAAATGATTGCCCAAGAGGATTTCTTGGAGGAAGTGGACAAGTTTATGGGCAATCTGGCAGGTAGGTGTTGTTTAATTAGAGATAGAAAGTTTGCTGTTGTCGGAGATATACATGCTGATTTTAGGTCATTGAACTACATTCTAAGCAAGATAGAGGATAGAATTGTTTTCCTCGGAGATTATGCAGATAGAGGTAATAAGCCAGTTGAAACCTATTACGCATTGCTGAAAAGAGCCAACAAGGATGGAAGCGTTTTGCTAAGGGGAAATCATGAAAGCGATTTGGCAATCCCCCATGAACTTCCAATTCAGCTTAATGAATACTTTGGAGACGATGAAGTGTATAGAAGGCTAAATAAGATGTGGGAGAGACTGCCAGTTTCGGCTATGTCGAGAGATTTGTGGTTTGTTCATGGTGGTGTGCCAACAAAAAGTGGAAAGATAGATGTTGGGGGCATAAAGGCGGATGAAGTACTTAACCCTACAAAAGAGGCTATGCTTGAGATGATGTGGAATGACCCGTGGGAGGAGGAGAGATGTGGTTACAGTTTTAGAGGTATAGGAATGTTGTTCGGTAAAAAGGCAACAAGGGAATTGCTCAATGCATTGAACGTTAAAGTTGTTGTGAGGAGTCATGAACCAATAAAAATCTTGAAAGTTGAGCAGAATGGCATGGTTGTTACGGTTGGCTCTTGCATGGAACCTTACAATCTAAGCAAGGCGGCTTTTTTGAGGGTGGATCAAACCAGGGAAATAAAAAATGGATATGAAGTTGTTGAAGAATTCGGCGTTATTTTTAGGTTTTAAATTAATAACACCTCAACCTCACAACAAACACCGCCCCTTTCGGCTTGTTGTCCTCAACGCTAACATCGCCACCATACCTCTCAACAACCCTCTTAACGATGTACAAGCCCAAGCCAGTATGAGCAGTCTCGCC
>QMZC01000145.1 GCA_003662995.1 Archaeoglobales archaeon | reverse complement strand
GATGAGGATTTTAAGAGGGTAGATTTTTTGGAAATACTGGAAGTTTGAATGTTTGAATACAAAACTTATGCTCATTTGCCGAAGCATACGATCCTCTGTGGGAGGCAAGAGTTTACAAATAAAAGGTTGAAACAGTCAAATCAATCCTTTATTCCATTATCAACGGCTTCTGGATCAACGAGACTGGTGACCTTGAAATCGTAATCCGGTATAAACCACAGGATTGGTTCGAAATAGGTTTGATGATCTCTGCTACAACCTTTATTGGCTGTGCAGGCTACCTCTTCTACGACTGGAGAAAAGAGAGAGGAGATAAATGGACTCTACGAATTGAAAGAAAAATCAGAGAAATTCTAAGACGAAAGCGATTTAGGTAAAAGTAGAGGAAAAATAAAAACGTAGCCACGTGCAACTTGAGGATAAATATAATGGGTTGGAAGTTTTCAATCTGATTTCAGTAAGTTTTAAAGTTTAATGATGATTCCAAAATTATATTTGACAACTTACATCAGCTGTTCTGGGATCGTAATTGGCGAGGGTATTTACGAATTCCATATCGTGATAGTATTTTCGATGATGGGGACCTAAGAATTTTGAAGGGTAATCCATCTGTGTAACCATGAAAATTCACCATAGTAATTGGCAATTCCTGTAAGGTAATCAAACCTATTGTGAGTTCGACGTTTAGGCATAATATTTAGTTAATCTTCAAGTTTAAAAATATATAGTACAAAAATGCTTACAAATTAGCATTTTATTAGTAGAATGATTAACTGATATCATGGATAAATTTCCCTATTTGTGAGGTAAATCTGATTCACTCTCATCCTCGTGTCTACATCGACGAGGTTGTTACACCGGCAGATTTTGGTTTCTGGAAGTTGAGGAAATAGTTTAGAGGGTAAATGTGGAGCTTGGATTGTGCTAAGCGGTTAAGCCAAAGTCTAAAAAAGGTGACGTTGTCTTTTAGTTTAGTAACTTTATTCACACAAAGAACTTCGTCAAAAGGGTTAAAGCTATCAAGTATTTGAGACAGCTAAATATTTAAAACCTCAAGAAAGGGTATATGATATGCCTAAACAAATAGTTATTGAAGTTCCAGACTGGGTGGATGAAGATACTATTAAAGAAATAATTCAACGGGAAATTTCAGTAAAAAAAGAAAGTGAGAATAAATTAAAAAAGCTGGAAAAACTCTTGGACGAACTCCCAAAAAGAGAACTTGATTTTAATAAATTGAAGGAATTGTACTATGAAGCAAAAATGCTTGATTGACACAACAGTTATCCTCAGGATTATTTTTGAAAAGGATAAGCCATTGCTGAACAAACTTTTAAGCGATTTTAGTTTATTTGTCCCAGTGAATGTTCTGGAAGAAGCAAACTTTAAAATAACAATTGAAACTCTGAGGGAAACTTACAACGATCAGGCATTTTATCAACTCAAATCAATTTTTGAAAAACGGGAACTTCCAGAAGTGTTATCCAAAAGACTTCATGCTCTGAACTACCTTGCAGATCTAACAAACATTTTGCCTGTGACAGAGGAAGACTACAGACTTTCAAAGACTTTCAGCCTAAAATACCGTCTACTATCCAACGATGCATTAATTTTAGCTGTTGCTGTTAGAAATGGGATGGCCAAATTGGCAACATTTGATTCAGATTTTAAAAAGGTGGATTTAATTGAAACTCTGGATTCTTCTTACTAGATAAGGATAATTAGCTATCTTAAAGCATCCGATAAACTTCAAAAAGAATCCAAAAGAGATTTGAGAGACGACAGTATATATCTGGAGGCTTGTCTGATTATGGCTTTTAGTGTTCCCTTATCCAGTTCCTTGTGGAGGGGATTGTTAAAGTTTGTTTTGTTCCATTTTGGTAAAACCCTTCTTAGTTTTACATGACTCCCTTTCTGGGATGTAACTTCAAAGCCGAACTTAGGGAATATTTTTACCACTTCTTTCCCGCTAAGTGTTCTAAGCTCTGGCATATTCAAGCTCCAAATTAACTAAAACTGAAAAATCCGGGTGTATTTCCAATTCATCCAAGTTTTCATCTTCCAAGTGGAGACTAATTGCTTCTTTGATGTTCTCTACAACTTCATCTAAGGTTTTACCCTGGGTTACTATCGGTAAATCGATGCCCTCAGCAATGTAGTATTTTCCCCTTTATAAATCTTAAATCGAATGATCTTTTTCATGATGCTTTTTTAAAATCAAGTTTATTTATCCTTTTTCCAAGATGCAAATTTAATTACTGTGAATCTGATAATACTGGAATATAAAAATGTCAAATACTTGTTAGAGTATGTTAGTTTTAAATAGGTGGTTGTCTTCATCCCCAGCCCATTTGAATCGTCCCTAAGACGTTGCAGACTTTTTACATTTAAAGTTTGGATAAACTTCAAAAAGAACCCAAGCGAGTTAGAAGAAATAACTGTATACGAAATTGGTCCTTACATCTTGATTCACTCCCATCCAAGAGGTTTTATCAAAGAAACAGTTGAAGCTGCCGACTTTGGTTTCTGAAAGTTGAGGAAATAATTCAAGTCTTCTTGCTAAGTAAGCAAAAATTAAAGAGAAAATATAGTAATTAGGTCATAAAGACTAACTTCGTAGAAAGTCAAAATATCAAGCCCAAAAATCCCCTTCATACTCTCTGCTAAGCCTACGATCCTCTGTGGGAGGCTAGAATATACAAGGACGGCAGAAAAATTGAGACAGTTAAATCAATCCCCTTATATTCTGTTATAAACGGCTTCTGGATTGACGAAACGGGCAACCTTGAAATCATTATCAGATACAAACCGCAGGATTGGTTCGAAATTGGCTTGATGATCTCCGGTACAACATTCATAGGCTGCATAGGCTATCTATTCTACGATTGGAGAAAAGAGAAAGGAGACAAATGGGTGTTGAAGATTGAAAACAATGCAAGGAGACTAATAAGACGAAAGTGATTTATGCTTTTCAACTAAAATTTAAGTAACATGCCAAAGGTGATAGAGGTTATTTACGAGGACGGAGTTTTTAAGCCCTTAGAGAAGGTTGAGCTAAAAGAGGGTAAGAAAGTGAGGATAGAAATTAAAGAAAATTTGGTAGAGAGGCTTAAGAGGTACAGGACAAAAGTTGACAGAGATGTCCTGAAAGAATTCACCGAGGAGAGAAGATAGGATGCCTGTAGTGGTGGATACATCGGTATTCATAGATCTTATACTTGAATATGATGAGAACAGGACTCAAAAAGCCGAAAAAACGCTCATGCTAATCCAAGAGAAGTCGTTAAAGATTGTAAATCCTGTTATATTTAAAGTGGAGATTGCTGGAGTCCTCTCAAGAAATTTGCCCAAGAGTAGAGCAGAATTAATCGTAAAAGATATCTTACACGATGTAGAGCTAACACCAAATCCAGATGACTTTGCATTTGAAATCGCAATGAGGACCGGCTCAAGAGCCGCAGACGCTTACTTCATTGCAACTGTAAAGCTTACCGATTCGATTTTGATAACAAACGACAGAGTTATGAGAAACAATGCTAGGAAATTAGGAGTAGAAACTTATTACCTAATCGAGGAATTTGAAAATGTTATGGAGAGATTGGAAACTTATCAGCTATCATGATTCTTTAAGTTTTTTGTTATTGAGCAATTTTCAATTCTCATTGCATTTAAATAGCTTTGACGTCGAAGGCTCACAAATCAAATAATCTCCTGAGCAATGTTGCTCTTTTTTTACTCCTTTGGTATCTAGTTCTACAACATTCATAGGTTGTGTAGTTATCTATTCTACGACTGGGGAAAGGATATGACTGGACCCTAAAGATTGAAAACAGTGTAAGGAGACTAATAAGACGAGAAAGTGATTTATGCTTTTCAACTAAAATTAAATCCATGCCAAAGGTGATAGAGGTCATCTACGAGGATGGAGTTTTTAAGCCATTAGAGAAAGTTGAGCTAAAGGATGGACAGAAGCTGAAGATCAGAATAGAAGATGTGGAAAGTATTGTGAATGAAGCTTTTGGTTTGCTAAAAGGAAAGGATACTTTGAAAGCCCTCAAGGAGCTGGATGATGAGTGGGGTATTTGTTGATTCAAATGTATTTTTAAAGATCCTTGAAGGTGACCATAATTTGAAATATTATTTTATAAATTTATGTGAAAGTGATGTGGTATATCGCAACCCGGCAGTGTATAGCGAAGTCGTTTACGGTTTGGTTTAGATTATCAACTGGAAAAAAGAGTTTTGAACTCAAAAAATTACCAGAACTTGTTAAATCTAAATCCAAAGAAATGAAAAAGGTTGAGGATTTTTTAAACCTCGCAGAAAATCTTTCAATTAACCACAAAATCGAAAAGACGGCAAGTGGAATTATCAAACAGTATGGGTTGCTCCCGAACGATGCTCTAATAGTAGCAACATGCAAGCATTATGGCATAAAGAGAATAGCAACCCTCGATAGAGATTTCAATAGGATAGATTTTCTTGAAGTATTAGAAGTTGGATAATCTACGCTTTCGATAGAGAAAAGTCAAAACCCTTCATGCTCTCTTTTGCCGAAGCTTACGACCCTCTGTGGGAGGCGAGAGTCTACAAAGACGGCAGGAAAATTGAAACAGTAAAATCAATCCTTTATTCGCCCTCAACGGCTTAGATCAATTATACCTGTAATCTTGAAATCAATGTTCGAAATCGGTTTAGCAATCTTTGCCACAACCTTTATTGGTTGTATT
>QMZC01000144.1 GCA_003662995.1 Archaeoglobales archaeon | reverse complement strand
TGCTGATAAGACATATTCCTCGTTGCTGACAACGTGGCCCATAAGAATCTTCTTAATTGCTGTCGGCATTCCTAACCTATCACTTTGTTGGGAGAAGAATTTTCGCATGTGTTTGATTCTGAGATTTTTGCTGTACTTGCGAATTTTCTTTCGTATTGTGCCTTCAGGAAACAAATATATCGAATTGCTCCTCCTGATACTCAAATACTCTTCTAAGGCCCGCTGAGCCTCCACAGAGAAGAATGTTACACGGTCCTCGTAGTCTTTGGCTATTTCAGCTCTGACATAGATTATACGACCCTCTATGTCAATATCCTCTATAGTGAGTTTGTAGAGCTCCTCGGCTCGAATGCCTGAAGTCGCAGATACAAGAATAGCAGTTTTGGTTTGCAAATCTGCTTTTTCGAGAATTTTTCTGATATGATCGGGCTTCACAACTATCTTTCGTCTCTTCGGAACTTTGGGTGGTTTGATCGATTCTGCAGAAGGATATCTAACAAATCTGAGAAACCTCTTGATCGTGGTGAGGTGGTGCCTGACTGTTTTTGGTCGGTAAATCTTTTTTAATTCGTTTATATAAATAATTATGCGGTCATCATTAATTCGGTATGAAGTTGCTTCTAAAAAACGCTTCAATCTCGACATATTTTTCTGTATTTCAGTATTAGATACATTAGAGAGCTGCAACATACGGTAGAATTCCTTAACACGGCTTTTATGGATAAAAAAACAAGCGGACTCGCCGGGAGTTGAACCCGGGTCCGGGGGTCCGAAGCCCCCGAGGATATCCGCTACCCTACGAGCCCTTTGTAGATATTTGGGAAAATGTTTAAATAAACTACTACTCTTGGATGGTTATGTCACTAAAAGAGAAGGTGGAAGAAATTGTTGAGAAAGAGATAAAACCCGCGTTAATGGCTGATGGAGGTAGTATTGCGGTTATGGATGTTGACGAGGAGAATGGAATAGTTAAGGTTCAATTACTCGGAGCGTGTGGTGGTTGTCCGATGTCTACTATCACGCTCACAATGTTTGTGGAGAGGCATTTAAGAACTAAAATCCCTGAAGTCAAAAAAGTGGTGCCCGTTTAGTTCAAGTAATTAAAGTAATTAATATAAAATCTAAAACCAAAAAAAATTTATATCACATTACTATTTTTTAACTCATGTTAATATTTATAGAGCCTCTATCAAAAATTTTTATTGATGGTAAAGTGTACGACGGAGAGAGAGTCAAAGATAAACTGTTCGGCGGTTTTTGTGAGTGTGGCGGTTTGATGTTCCAAAAGATTTGGGCTAATGTTGATGGACGCAATTATTTAATTTCGGAGTGTGAAAAGTGCTGGAAAAATGAGGTGATGGAGTTCAACAACGTAAGCCTAATCGAAAGAACTTCGATAGAAGTTGTTGATAGGGCAAATGTAACTGAGTTTATTGGGGAATTTTTAACGGAAGCAGAATTGGGGTCTATAAGGAATAAGGTTAGGGGAAAGGATTACAACTACAACGCATTTAGTAGGGCTAAAAAGAAATTAGAGGAAATAGGATTGGACTATAGGGAGATTGCCCACTTAATTTAATCTTTTTATGATTGATAGATTTAAAAAATTGTTAGAAAATTATCGCCTTTACAGCTCGATGACAGACATTTCGTCCATTTCTAGGCGATACTTCGTCATAGGCTTTTTTGATGGTGTTTTAACTGTTTTGGGAATGATTATGGGTGCTCATTTAAGTGGTGAAGCTTCTCCAAGTTTAATAGTAACCGCAGGTGTTGCGACTGCCCTCGCTTTGGGCATATCCAGTGGTTGGGGTGCTTTTGAAGCGGAAAGAATTGAGCAGTTGATCGTGAAAAGAAGAAAGGAAAAGGCATTGTTAAAAAACGTCAAGGGGTGTGCCATTGAAAAAGCTCACGAATTTGCTACTGTGGTATCGTCTATAGTCCATGGGTTTGCCCCCATTCCAGCAGCTATAATCCCTCTATTACCGTATTTGTTTCTTCCTCTCAATCAGGCATTCTACGTGTCTTTAGCCCTTGGTTTATCCTCGCTGTTCGTTGTTGGCATGTTTTTGGGGAGAATTTCAAAAACCAATTTAATTGTTGCCGGCTTAAGAATGATTGTTGCAGGATTGGTGACTTTAGCGGTTGTGACAACCCTTAGCCCAAGTCACTTTTAGAAGCGATTTCTGATTTCGAATAAGACTTTGAGTGAGATAAATAAACAATTAACAGAGTTAGAATAACTCTTAAATTCGTCCAAAAAGCTAAAATGAAGATCAATTCCCTAATAAGCCCAAGAATGCAAAACAGCATTACGACAAAAATCCTTTCATCTCTCTTTCCAACTAAATACTTCATCGCTGGAATTTTAGCATACAAACTCTCAAAGAATGCCGATTTATACTTTTCAGTCGAATAACTAACCATCACACTCCCGAAAACCGCAAATGCCAAAACAAACCACATAAAAGTATCGAGGGATGAAACGTAGGCTAAAATTATTAAGAATACAAAATCAACAAATCTATCAAGAATAGAATCCACATACTCCCCAATTTTACTTTTTCTCAAGCTTGCTCTTGCTATCTCCCCATCACATCCATCTATTATGGAGCTTATCTGATAGAGTACACTCGCTACCTGAATACTAAAAAACAAGATTAGCGATGAAAGTATCCCAACAAAAAAGATATCAACGTCATCTGATTTGGTGTTATGTGATCAACAAGAATTTCACTGATCCTAACAGACAACTTTCTGTTCAAAATCTTTGAAACGTATCCATCTCCAAAATCTTTAACCGAACTCTTAATCAAAAACCTTTTCGCCCTTTTAACATCATCTACTGTGTCAACATCCATCCAGAAATAACCTGAAACCTCAGTTATGGGCAATTTAGCCCTTTTAACTATTTCGCTAAGCTCAACGACCTCCTTTTCTCCAATTACTTCCTCAGCAACTGTGTAGATATCTTTTGAGAGGATGAAAAATCCCGTATCGACATAATCAAACTCTTTGAGATGTTTTCCTATCTCAACGATTCTTCCACCTTCACACTTTACCTTCGTAGCCTCTTCCAAGCTTATGTATCTTGGACTTTTATCTGCAATCAAACCAAAACCGTTTATTGCCTTATTTACAAACTCCCCCTCATAAACGTGATCCCCCATCACCAGTACAAACTTATCATCTGCATCTTTACCCAAAACGTCTTTACTCAAATAAAACGAATAGCCATTTCCCTTCTCCGGATTTTTATTCCAGACAATCTTATAATTAAACTCTCTATTCCTCAAAAATTCATCTATCTTTTCACCGTTCTTTCCAACCACTACAATGAACTCATCTACGTATTTGGATAACAACTTCATCGTCCGGTATATCATCTCCGATCCAGCAATTTTAATTAAAGGTTTGGGGACGTTCTTTTTCATTCTGGTCCCAAATCCGGCAGCCAAAATGACCGCCCTCATAAACACCACCGCAAACACTTTAATAACCGATGTTTTGAATGTTCAACCAACCAATAAATTTAACAACTCAAGATTTTTAAATTTCACGCTGTCGAATTGCTAATATTTTTGTTAATTTTGTTAATGATAATTTTAAAGGTAAAGCAATAAAAATCTAATTTTAAAAAATACAAAAGCTTTATATACGACAAGTTTTAGCTGTTAAACATGGTAAACCTGATGTTGGTTGGGGCTGTAATTGTAGTGATACTATTTATACTCTCTGGGATCAAAATTGTCAGAGAGTACGAGAGGGGGGTCATATTTAGGCTTGGCAGATTGGTTGGAGCGAGAGGTCCGGGAATATTCTTCGTAATCCCCATGCTTGAGAACATGGTCATCGTTGATTTGAGAACTGTAACGTATGACGTACCGAGTCAGGATGTTGTTACGAGAGATAACGTTACCGTTAGGGTTAATGCCGTAGTTTACTACAGGGTTGTCGAGCCGGAAAAGGCTGTTACAGAGGTCATGGATTACAGGTTTGCCACAGCCCAAATTGCCCAAACCACGCTCAGAAGCGTAATCGGTCAGGCTGAGCTTGATACTGTGTTATCTGAGAGGGACAAACTCAACGTTGAGTTGCAGCAGATTATAGATGAGGCAACGAATCCTTGGGGTATAAAAGTAACGGCTGTTGAGATTAAGGATGTCGAATTGCCAGACGAGATGAGAAGAGTGATGGCAATGCAGGCAGAGGCTGAAAGAGAAAGAAGGGCTAAGATTATAAGAGCTGATGGAGAGTTACAAGCAGCAAAGAAGCTTAAAGAAGCAGCAGAGATAATGGCTGAAAGTAGAGGGGCTATGGCTTTAAGATACCTCCAAACAATAAACGATGCTGCTGCTGAGGATAGCACAACCATAGTTTTGCCAATACCCATAGAATTGTTGGATTACTTTACAGCAAAAAGGAAGGATTGATTTTTTGATTATATTTTATTTTCATACTTTCATATTTTTATTGAAAATTTTATAAGTATTAAAAACAAACTCACATCCACTCCTTGAGCCCAATTAAGTTCATAGCCTTGTCGGGGTCTGTCTGATAGGCGTGTATTATATTGCTCACATCTCTGAAATTTCTTATATTGTATTCTGCCATATACTCAAGAATTGTTTGCCTCATCTCCAACTCCTCCCTCAACTCCTTCCCACTCCAGCCTCTCTGCTTTCTTATCTCCTCCAAAGCCTTCGATGTACCAATCATCACGTGCTCATCCCTAACACTGTCCCAGCTGAAAACAGTTGAT
>QMZC01000143.1 GCA_003662995.1 Archaeoglobales archaeon | reverse complement strand
GCATCGTAAGGCTCTTTGTTCGGTTTCGGCTTAAATCTCACGCAACTTAGGTTATGTTTCTTAGCAAATTCGAGTTCAGCCTTGTAGTTCTCCTCGTTATCCACGTAATCATATATGTCATATATTCCCCTATCAAACTCGTAGGCTCTTTCAAGTAGCGATTTAAAGTCACTTGTATCCTTGCTTATAGCGATGACAAGCCTACAACCCATTCCGTAATGAACAACGAAAGACATTTCTTTACCATCAATATCTTTAACATAAACCCTCAACTCAGACATGAATGAAAACTAGGCTTAATTAAAAATTTATTTTTTGAACATTTAACGTTAATTTAAGTTTCGTTAGAAGACTAGCTAAAGTTTTTAACCAATCAATGCTAATTTTGCTAGTCTATTACCTTAAAAATTATGTCCCTATATTTTCCTCCCCATGTAAGACGGAAAGTCTTAGAAAGTGGTTTAATGTTATCACCATAAATAGTTATTGTTAGATAGTATTCTCCAGGATCTAGATCCTTTAAAGTTCCTGTAGGCAGTCCCATATAAATATCACAAATATGAGTTCTTTGTCCCCATATTTTATATCTTTCTTTTTCAGAGGATTTGAGTTTTGCTACATCTGCTATATAGATAACATCTAAAAACCATGAAGCTCCTCTGTTAATATCCATTCTTACATCTTGGATATCAGGAATCTTACTATAAGGTCTTGATGCCCATCTCAAGATTAACGGTACAAATTCCTTAATGGAGTTTCCATTTTTATCTTTAATCTCAACCAATCTGCCTTCAACACCCTTTGCTATTTGTTTACCTATATTTTCAACTTTTATACGTATCCAGTAAGATGGAATATTTTGTAAATCTTCAAGTGGAACTTCTTTACAATAAGGCTCTTCTTGTCTAAACTCAATTCTAATCTTGGGTCTCTTAAGCCAACCTTTAATTACTTCTATATAAAACAATAATACTGCCATACTAAATGTTCCAATTGCTGTAAGTATCTGAAGAATAAGTGGGATATCGATGCTGGTATTAATCATAGCTTATCACATTCTACAATTCTACAAAAAATTCTCGAGTAGTGTTATCCACCTCTTGAATTACTGATGATATAAGCAAGACTTTCATGCTATTTTCACGAAACTCGTCTAAATAGCTAGTAATCTCTAAAATTGCCCCATGGATATGTTCATCTTTAGGATTAGCAATTGCATCTAAACCTTTTATATAAATAACGCAGGGTTGAAGGCGTTTTATTTTTTCAAAGAGTTTCCTGATAGAACGCTCCGTTTCACCAAACCATCGAGACCTAAACCATGTTGCCCTAGCAACAATATATGGACAGTGAAGGTCATTAGATACGTAATAAGCTATTGTTGAAGCTATTTTATCTGCTTGATGCCATAACTCTCGCTGAATTAAAATTGATCTAAAGCTTTGATGAGAAATAAATTCTTGCGCTAATCGTTTGATTTTATCAACTATTTCACTTGGAAGCTCATTACTTCTATCCTTAGGCTTCTCTAGATAGAATTCTCTTAATGCAGATGGTTTTACTACATTTTTAGCTCTTAATAAATCGTTGTGATTTATTTTTTCTCGGCCTTTAAGAGCTGCTTGTAATAAAGCTTCGTTTACAAGTTGAAGTAAATCAGCTCCTGTAAACCCAACAGTTTGCTCTGCAATTTCATCAAAGTTTACATTTTCATAACGATCTTTTACATAGTTATTTAAAATTATCTTCAGGATCTCTTTCCTTTCATCAACATCTGGTGGATCAAACTCTATTTCTAAATCAAATCTTCCTGGTCTTCTCAATGCAGGGTCTAAAGCCTCAGGTCTGTTTGTTGAGCCTATAACTATTACATGACCTTTTGATACTTCTCTCTCTAATCCATCCATTAAGCTTAAAAGCTGCCCTACTAGCCTGGGTTCTAGTTCTCCTTTTGTTAAATCTCTTCGAGGTGCAAGTGAATCAAGCTCATCTATAAAAATAATGGCAAGATTTTCCTCTTCTGCCCTTTCCTTCGCTAAGGCAAATACTTGTCTAAGTCTTTGTTCACTCTTTCCATAATATTGAGAAATTATTTCAGGCCCTCTTATTATAATTGGTTCTGAAAGGCCAAGTTTTTTAGCTAAAGTTTTCATGAGTAAAGTTTTTCCTGTTCCAGGAGGACCATAAAATAGCAACCCTCTAGGTGGCCTCTTACTGGGAAATTTACCATCTCTAAGAGATAGAAGGAGCCCTACAATTTTCTCAAGAAGATCATCCTTGATGTAGACTTCTTGCTGAATTTCTTTTACTTTTTCTTTTACTGCTTCTTGAAATTCATTTGGCATTTTCTCCCCTCACAAACTCATCGATACTTATCAAATTCCATTTGAATTTGCCTCTTGACGGTAAAAGTGTAAGAACTTTGAAATCTATTTTCTTGTCATTATAAAGGATTTTATAAGCTTTTTTCCTTGCTTTCAACTCTTCATAATGAATTATTGCAGAAACAGGCTTAAGAACAATCCAAATTGTGGCAGCATTTGAGGCATTTTTGTATTTTTCTACCGTTTCGTCAATTTTCTTTAATGGTTCAAAAGTACCAATTAATGTCTCTATTTCTATGTAAATTTCCTCTCCTTCTGGAGAGTAGATTAAATCTGGAATTACATCTTTATCATCAGGAGATTTGAAGTCTGTTTTTTCTTCCACCTTTATTTCTTTCTCTAAAATCTCATTTACAAATTTGCAGAGCTCCTCAAAATTGTTTAGTATTCTCTTCCTTCTATTTCTCAGATCATTTAGTAAATAAACAAAAGTAGCAACTTTTATGGGATATTGAAGCTTATCAGTAGCATCAGCACCTCTTTTAACGAAAATAGAAAACCTTCTATGTGTGTAATCCAAATATCTTTCATATTTTCTTAGATTATTGAAGAATTTGTCCAAAGAACTTACTCCAAGAATTTTAGAGCAGAATGTTTCATACTTTGCATTATCAGGCAGGCAAGTATAAACACGAAGTCCTTCAAACTTTAGAGCATTCTTAGCCTTATCTAAATCTTTTGGTTTTACTGCTATAACCAAAACTCCAAATTGCTGTAAGAATCCTGATTCAAGACGTCCTCTAACCATTTTTACAAATTCATCGACTGCAAGGTGCATTTTTCTTGCATCTAAGAATTCAATCTTGTATTCAAAAGTGAATTGATCTAAGGAATGTGGATCTAATGAATCGACAATTCCCTCAATTCCTTCCTCAAAAAGTTCAGGTTCTCTGAAAGTTACTCTCGGATGTCTATCTGTAATTTCACAGAATAACTCTTTTAGGGCATAGATTATTGGAATGTGCCACTCATATTCATCTTCGCCTATTAGAATAACAATTGGTGAATTAAAGCTCTCACTGAAACTCCTAGGAAATCTTTTGTCACAGTTAATGAATTCTTCAAAAATAGGTAGCTGGATTAGTCCTTCAGAAGATGCGAGAGTTTCTATGCCACTTTCAATGTTTGTGGTTGTCAATTCTGTGTCTAGATCTGGATTTTGCTTTAACAGAGTTTTAGATTCCAGTTCTAGATCAAAAGAAGGAATAGAGCTCTCAGTTCTTGTTTTACCCATCTGAATAGCTTTAACAATATTTGTATCAAGAGAGGACGAGAGTCGCTTAATTTCGATAGTAGATAATTTTATGTCAGTAATCTTGAGCGTTTCTTTGGGAGTAGACACTTGGATCAGATCTGTGACGGGAATTTGAGTTGACTTTATACTCTGCTTACTTAAAGAAGTGTCAAATAAAGGAGGAGTAGTTCGTTCTATAACAACTTCTTTAACTTCAGTACTTAAAGCTTCAGATTTAGTTGAAAGCGATATCTGTTCAAATGGTATATCGTAAATAGGTAACTCGAAGTATTGTTGTTCTTCCTTATCTTTTCCAATTAATTTAGAAGTGTCTTTTTGAACCTCTTTTTGATATTCTTCTGTTTCAGTAATTTTAAGTTTCGATACTTGTCGAAATCTAAATTTTTCCCTCATTTTCTATCACCTTTTCGATCCATTCCTTTGCAAGTGAGTGGAAATTTAGAGTGATCCAAGAAGTAGAGAAACTAATGTCTGCAAGACCAATACTTACAATAGGAGAAATTTTTATTAAGAAATCTCGTAACCATATTTTGTTAGGCAGTTCTTTTTTAGGATCTCCAATCTCCACAACCCTTCCATTTTTTGTATATAACCAGGAAGTAGCATTTTCAACAACTTTACGTAGGAGAAAAGGGAAAATTGGCTCATAATCTTTCCAGGGTTCAAAAGTCACGTGAATCTGATCTATAGCCTGTTTGATCAAGTTCTCACGTACTTGTCTAATTATTGGATCCACTTTTTCCAAATAACTTTGTAATTCTAAAAGTCGCTCAAAGAAAGAGGGGTAGTAATATTTACGAGAACTAGTTCCTCTTTCCCAGATTAAAATAACTTTGTCAGGACTTTTTGTAGGTAAGCTAACCTCTTTCTGGTCAATCATAGAATAGGCTTTAAGTCCTAAAAAGTCGGCTAGCTTTGTTACTTTATCGATATCACATTCAAGAAACTCCATGAGTACAAGTAATGGTATAGTTCTAGCATAGAAAATAAAAGTCATGAATGGGTTACAACCTATTGATAAATCTAATGCTTTCTGTTTGAATTCATTTATTAGATTTATCAATCTTTCTGGTTTTTCACCTGGTTGTGGAAGTAGAGTATTAGGCTCTATAAGTTCAATAGGCGCATATGG
>QMZC01000142.1 GCA_003662995.1 Archaeoglobales archaeon | reverse complement strand
ATATCCGTTTACAAGTTCGTGGCTGTTAATGTCCTTTTGGTGGGGGTAATTGTAGCTCTGGGTTTTAGAGAGAAGAAGGTGTTACAGAGGTTGGCTGAGATGTAGTCTGGTAAGGATCCTAAACTTCTTTCTTCCAGTGCTTATCCTTGCCAGTTTTAATGCTCCTTCAACAGCCTCAGCACCGCTATTACAAAAAAAGGTTTTGTTTAAATCACCTGGTGTGATCTTAGCCAAATTTTCAGCGAGAGACGCAGCAACAACACCCATAGAAGCTTGCAATATGTTTAGCATGTCAGAGACCTTCTCAAGCGCTTGGAGCAATTCGGGATGGTTGTGTCCAAGGTTTAACGCTCCATATCCTGCTAGAAAATCCAAATATTCTATCCCCTCATCATCGAATACTTTTGTTTCTTGAGCTTTGGTAAATCTCTTGTCGTAGCCTAACATTATTAAAAGAGAGGCTAACTCAGGATTAAGATGCTTCTTATACCTCTCAACTACTGTTCTTCTATCAGCTTCTATTGCATCTTCTAAAGTTATTAGTTATAATCCATCCTATCCCTCCACAACGAAGCGTGTTTGCATACTTCAATTGTAATTAATAATATAAATAGTTACCCAAATATTATACAAGAATATAAATAAATTGAATTTATGATTATTTGTAGATACCATCTGCTAAAATTCAATCTGGAACATCCAATCCAATCGTCTTTCTGTATCTCATTCCCGGAAACTTGATTTTCTCGATTACGTTGTAAGCTCTCTTTCTTGCCCCCTCCAACGACGAATCTTTGCCGACAACTGTCAAAACCCTACCACCAGTGGTTTGATAGCCGTTGGGCTTTGATATGCCGTTTGCGTAGATAATAGCCTCTTTCATCGCCTCCTCAATTCCATCAATCGGCTGGTTTGTGTAGTGGTCCGATGGATAGCCCGGCTTTAACCCTTCTCTACCCTTCAATGCTCCACTAACAGCGCAAACTGCTACACACCAATCGTCATCGAATTCCACGTTTATGTCATCTAATTCACCATTTATGACAGCCATTGACAGCTCAAACATATCTGTTTTCAACCTTGGTAACTTAGCCTCAGCTCCAGGATCACAGTCTCTTACATTTATCTCAAGAACCTTTGGAATTAATTCTCCATTTTCCTCAACAAGCATTATGACAGGATAAAGTACACCTTTAAACTCTTTACCTTCAATCTCCTTAAACTTCTTCACAATTGGCTCAACAACCATCTCCATTATCTTTTCTTCAATCTCTTTGTTCACGGCTGGATGTGGCGATACTGCTCCCATACCGCCAGTATTCGGATTTAGCAATCTGCCTTCTTTGAATAACCTCTCAATATCCTTTGTTGAGTAGAACTTCTTTGTAATGCCAATATAAAAATCCCTCAAACCTATTACGTCATCGCTATCAAAAGCCCTCTTGTAATCCTTTGCATGCCCAAATGGTTTTACAGTTTTCCCATCGCTTATCGCCGTAAACGCAACCTCTATTCCGTATAACCTTTCTTCAATAGTAATTCTATTACCAGCATCTCCAAACTTCTTCTTCACCATTATTTCATCAATCGCATTCAACGCCTCATCTACCGTATCGCAAACGTAAACACCCTTACCAGCAGCCAAACCATCAGCCTTGACGACTATGCCATTTTCAAACGATTTAACGTACTCCTTAGCCTCATTAACATCATCAAAATTCTCGTATTCTGGTATTGGAACGTCAATCTTAGCCATAAAATCGTTTGCCCAACATTTACTTGCCTCAAGAATCGTAGCCTCTTTTTTTGGCCCAGCAGCTAAAATTCCCTCTTCTTCCAACCTATCTACAATTCCCAAGCTCAACGGCTCTTCTGGACCAACAAACACCAGATCAATATCTTCTTTTTTGGCAAACTCTACAATTTCGTCGATAGCCCTGATAGATGAAACAAACTTCCCATTCAACTCAGCCTGTTTACATTTCTCAAAAAAATTGCTGCCTGCATTTCCTGGAGCGACGAAGACCTCTTTAACTTTATCACTTCTTGAAAATGCGTGAGCAATAGCGTTACCCCTACCCCCAGCATCAACCACTAAAACTTTCATTACCGTTAATTTGATGCGTGGTATATCCATTTTTCGAATTTTGTTCTATTACGTTTTGGAGATGCTAAGCTTGCAAATCAAACTTGGGTCAGCAAGTCACACGTCTGCTGTTATATATCACGAATTTCACTCCGACTCTTCATAAATAAAAATATCTTCTATCTTAACACCAAAAAATCTGGCTATTTTAAATGCCAACTCTAAAGAAGGGTCGTATTTTCCTTTTTCTATTGCTATTATAGTCTGCCTCGTTACTCCAACATTCTTTGCCAACTCTTCTTGCGTCAAATTGTGCATTGCCCTGTAAACTTTTAGTCTGTTTTTCATGCTATCCATACTTTTTACTGTAGTATCCGTACGATATTAAATACAACACGAGCAGAATGCAGGTTAAATAGGACAAAATATAACCCACATCCTTTAATTCATTTTTTGAAGCTATCAAACCAGCCCCTGTTATAGCAATACCTATCACGAAAATTTGCAAAGCCATTCTGGAGGCTTTTTCACTAACGAAGTAAACTCTCTCATCTTCTATAACGGTTTTACTTTTACACAGCCTTAACAACAAAATTCCAATAAATACTGCTATTATAACCAACAAAGCGTTTCCAGAATAGGTAGCGAATCCAACAACTGCACCAATCCCCATCACAACTGCCAACTTACAGATGAAACTCTTATCCATGTAAGCAACCCATTACAAAATGTTATATAAACTTTACTTTTTGTAAAGTTTTAATTTTTGTTGAAATCTCGCGCTACAAAATAGAGTTAAAGGTTTTAATTCAAACAACTCGGATGTTTTCACCCAGAACCTTGTTCAAAATCAATTCATTCAAACTTAAATCCTTGGTGCAATCTCTTCCCTCGCAATCCTCAAGTCTTCAGGTGTGTCAATCTCAATCCAAGGCAAACCTTTCGTGCTTTCATAACAAACCTCATGTCCTTCATCAATAACTCCTTGGAATGCCTCCTCATAAAACACTCCAGTCCCTTTATCCTTAATAGTTCTCTCCAAAATCTCAAAAAACAGCTTTGACATATCCCTGTCAATCCTCGTCAATCCAATGTATTCTCCATCAGCCTCCTTTGGGTTTATCTCCTTTGATATTTCAACAATCAAATCCTCTTCAATTCTAACCTTCATCTCCTCTTCCCCAAGCTTTTTATACAAATCTACCGACAAAATTAAACCTTCTTTACTGCTGTTCTTTAAATCCTTCAGAATATCGGAATGAAACAGAACGTCTGAATTAATTAGCAAAAAATTGTTATTTACCATTTTATTTTTTGTTAAATATACGCTATATATATTATTTGTTTTGTTATAATCTTTATTATGTACATAATCGACATTAAGCTTGTTATAATTTTTGCTAACAAAATCTTTTATTTTATCACCATTGTAACCGGTAACAATCAATATATCCTCAATACCCTCTTTAACAAGGCTATTCAAGATATAACTCAATATTGGTGCTCCAGATACTTCAATAAGGGTTTTAGGCTTTCCTTTTGAGTAATTGGCAAGCCTCCTACCTTCTCCAGCAGCGATTATCATAGCCTTCATAGAAAAATTTAAACTGCGACTATTAAAAAGATTTTGCCAATGTCGATGAAATGGGAGTATCTGATTACTGAATTGGTCTATAGGAGATTTTCAAAACCAATAGCAAAATTCCTTGCAAGGTTCAACGTAAGTCCAACATCAATTACATTCTTTGCAACGTTTGTTGGACTTTTTTCAGGTTATTTAATAGCCATTAATAGGATTTACGAGGGTGTTGTTGTTTTGTTTGTTTCCCAAATCTTTGATTGCGTTGATGGGGATTTAGCAAGGCTTACAAATAGGGTTACGAGAATGGGTGGTTTTCTTGACAGAGTCTTTGACAGGTTTGTGGATGCAGCAATCGTTGTGGGCATAATTGCCCTAAACCCTCTCAAGCTTTGGTTAATTGGTGTTTTAGCTATTGTTGGCTCATTCGGGGTCAGCATGTCAAGGGCAATGGCTGAGGCTGAGGGGGCTGTTTGTAAGGTTGGAATTGGTGGAAGGGATACAAGATTAGCGATAATTATGGTTGGTCTGCTCTTGAAACAGTATTATGTAACTTTAATTATTGTGGCAGTTTTAGGCTTTATTACAACAGCACATCGAATTATGCACACTTTAAAACAGTTAAAATGATTTTGTCGCCATCCAATTTTTTAAATAACCCTCACCCTTTCAAGTTTGATGTTTGCCATTGGGGATAGTTAACAATATTAATACCTCCAAAAATCTTCAATCCTACGATTTTTTAGATTGGCTTTATCAGCTTTTAAGAAAATCAATCAACCACTTCAATCTCAACCTCCTCACCATCCCTATTGTAGCACTTCCAGTTGTCTTCACCATAAGGATAGCAAACTATGATATGAACCTTGCCATACCTTGAAAATAGGGCTAAGTCTTCAGCAGAAGGTTTACAACTTGGAGATGGGTGGGTGTGGATTGTTCCATAAAGCCTGATTCCCAAAGGAAGCATATCCATGTGTATTAGGGCTGAAAACTCACTCGATTCATAAGGTAGAAAAATAAGTTCCTCAATTACCCCTTTTTTACCACTCATTAAAGCTATGAACTCATGGGGATGTGAGTTTTTTGCAGCCTCCATTACCATTCTTAAGACGTCTCTCTTGATCTTCATTGCTTACATCAATATTATCCCTCTTTTATACATTTCGTTGCTGTTTAAGACTTTATGAGCTTTCACAATTTTCTTAACATTCTCAATTTTTTCAAGCATTCTTTCTTTTTCTTCTGGTAGATGTCCTTCTACACCGCTGAACAAAATTCTGTTAAACCACCTTGCAGCATCTAAAACCAATAGGTTTGACACGTGATCACAGGTTAAATACGTT
>QMZC01000141.1 GCA_003662995.1 Archaeoglobales archaeon | reverse complement strand
TCCTTAGCTTTTTGTGTGGCTTTCTCCTTGTCTTTATGTACCCATGAGCAATGCTCCCTTATGTTAGCCATTTCCAAGCAGAAGGGGTTTAAACCTGCTTCTTCAATCGCTGCTCTGAATGTTGGCTCGTGCATTCTTGGGCTACAGGATGCTACAACTATCCTGTCCAACTTATACTTTTTGATGTCTTCAATTATCATCTCCTGCCCGGGATCAGAGCATGTGTAGAGGTAATCACGAGCAACAACAACATCTTCAAGTGTTTCGGCAAACTTCCTAACCTCCTTAACATCTACGGTTGCAGCGATATTTATTCCGCAATGACAGACATAAACGCCAATTCTTGGCATTTAAAACACCTCCGGAAGTTTTTGAAGTGTTTCGTATGAAAAAACAGGCCCATCTTTGCAAACGTAAAGGCTTCCGATGTTACACCTACCACACTTTCCAATTCCACACTTCATCCTCTTCTCAAGCGTTGTGTAGATTTGCGATGGCTTAAAGCCGAGCTTGTGCAAATTTTGAATGACATACCTTATCATTATTGGAGGGCCACAAGTTATTGCAACAGAATTCTTCGGTGAAGGGCTAACCTTCATAAGAACATCTGGAACAAAGCCAACGTGCCTTGTCCAGCCTTCCTCCTCAAAATCAATGGTTATGTGGCAAGTCTTCTCTTTCCTTTCTATTTCGAATATTTCCTCTTTAAAACACAAGTCTTTTGATGATCTTGCTCCATAGATAAACGTTAACTCACCATACTTGCCCCTGTTATCGCAGATATAGTAGTACAGTGACCTCAAGGGAGTTATACCGATTCCGCCAGCTATCAACACGATGTTCTTGCCCTCCCACTCCTCAACTGGAAAACCGTTGCCTATGGGGCCTCTAACAAACACCTTGTCACCAACATTACAGTTGTGTAAGGCAGTTGTTACTCTACCCATTTTCATTACGCTAATTTCAATGCAATCTGCGTTTGGCGGAGATGCTATGGCAAAAATTGCTTCGCCAACGCCGATTATCCCAACCATCACACACTGTCCAGGTTTAAATGTGAAGTTTTTCATCAGTTTTTCATCCTTTAACTCAATTGTAAACGTTTTAATCGGTCTTTTATCCAAAACCTCATCCCTAATGCCTCGAATGTAAGCTGGGTAGGGCAAATATGGATTTAATTGTAGAACCATCTTAAACACCACCCAAAATTTCAATTAAGCTAATGTTAACGGGACAATAACTAACACACCTCCCGCATCCCGTGCATGCGTATTCATCGAACATCTCTTTAAACCAAACAAACTTGTGCATAATTCTGTTTCTCAATCTTTGTAGCCTGTAAGCCCTTGGGTTGTGGCCTGAAGCTTGCAGGGTGTATTCTGAATACATGCACGAATCCCAAATCCTTATCCTTTCACCTTCATAAACGTAATTCTCATCGATGATGTCAAAGCAATGGCAGGTTGGACAGAGGTAAGTGCAGATGCCACAACTCAAACAGATTTCTGAAATTCTCCAAACGTCGGAATCCCACGTAAGCCTTGAGGTGTTAAAATTGTACCTCCTAACCTTATTTTCAGCTTGTAGATGGATCTCTTTTGCCTTCTCAACTTCATCTTTAGTTGCATCCCTTAACAAGCTGTTTACCTTTTCCAAAACCTCTTTACCCTTCTCCGTCAAAGCTTCAAAGATTATGGCTCCATTAACACTGGTTGCAAAGACGTCCATGCCTTCCTTGTAGTAGGGAGTAATACTAACAGACGTGCAAAAGCAATTTCTTGACGGGTTGTTGCATGCTAAACCAACAAAAATCGTGTTGTTGAGTTTATTGGCAAAATAAACGTCCTTTACATCCTTCTCAAAGACCTTTTTCAATATATTTATACCCCTAACATCGCACGGCTTAATCCACAGCATCAGATTAGTCGAGTTTTGCTTTTCATTTACAACTATCTCCTTCCCAACCAAATCAAACTTAAACAACGGCTCAGTTTGCGGGAAAACAATCTCTTTAGCAGACTTTATCGGTTTTAATATCTCTAAAGCTTTGTTGTTATCAAAGTCTGTTGAGAAGTCTGTATCTGTTATCGAATAAACGTTAAATTCCTCTGATAGCAATTCAACAAATTTATCGAGATTTGCCTTGTCCAGAGCTTTCATCTTCCCACCTCTATGGGCTTTAAGAATTCAGAAAATCCCAAATCCTTGACTTCTTTAGCCACTTTCTTGTTTAACAAACTTAAAGGCAGATTGACGGGACAAACCCTCTCACATTCTCCACACCCAACACACCTGTTTGCTAAATGGTAGGCTCTTATTAAATGATAGGCAATGTTTTCATCCAATCTTACCGCCCTTCTAACAAACTCCGGCTCCAATCTTTCTAAAACACAGCTTTCACAATAGCACAAAGGACAAACGTTTCTGCAAGCGTAACATCTAATGCACTTCTCAAACTCTTTAATCCAAAACTCCCATCTTTGCTCCAAACTTAAGCTCTCAATTTCCTTGACTGCTTTAAATTCCTCTTTCCTATGAGGTTGTTGGATTAAATTGCCAACTAGAACATCGTAAACTACTGGATTTGGTGTCTCACAAACTTTGCATTTTTCAAGCAAAATCTTGTCTTTAGGGAACTTGTACGATTTGCCATTTACTTCAACAACCAGTTCATCGCCTTCCCACTTAATTTTAAATTCATTATCTTTAAATTCTCTAAATTCTCCAATCTCTTCAACAATCTTATTAACATCAATAACTCCGTTGCATGGAATGCCGATGACCACAATCTTATCTCTACTAAAAGCATTCTCATCTAGAAGTTGCAAAATCGTTTTTGAGTCGCAACCCTTAACAACCACACCAATTTTATCAACCTTATCAACAAAACCTTCCATCGTCAAATAGTTGGTCAGATTGTAAATGCATAGGGGATTGAACGTAAGCTTATCAACCTCGTTAGCTTTAGCAAAGATTGGTTTAACATTAAAGTTACCCTGATAGCCAATTATTACCTCAACACCCTCGTCAAACAGCTTTTTAGCAACTTCAACCAAATCCATTGCATCACCTCGCTGCAAACTCATTTAAGAACTCAGCAAGCTTTAACCCCTCGTAGGTTGATATCTCTAGGTGTTTTACCCTGTCAGCGTCCATTCCAACGAATTCAAGCATCCTCCTTAGCAGTTCAACTCTCATTTTAGCTAATCTACTTCCATCAATGTTCTTGCAGTTGTTCTCATGACATCCAGCCAATACGACATTAGCGGAATCCAACAAAGCCCTAACAACAGCCTCAAACTCCACCCTACCCAAACACGGCACCCTAACCACTTCAACATCTTCTGGCAACTCAATAAGCTTAGAAACCATGTTTAAGCCGTAATAAGCAGCATCACAGCAAAAAACAATTACTTTACCCATGCCATCACCTCAATTTGGGAAATGAGCTGTTTATCATCGTAATTTACCTGTTTAATTGCCCCCGACAGACATGATGCTACACAAATTCCACAACCTTTACACAAAAACTCATCAATCTTAGCCACCTTTTTGCCATTTTTAGCTTGTAACGTCGCAGCGTGGAATGGACAAACGCTTACACAAGTCCCACAACCCCTGCAAGTGTTCTCGAAAACCACGGCAACGTTCGGCTTTGCAACTTTCTCACCACTCAGAAATGCCACAACCTTTGCAGCAGCACCCATCGCCTGAGCTACAGTGTCAGGAATGTCTTTTGGAGAAACACAACATCCAGCAAAGTATATCCCATCAAAGGAACTCTCAAAGGGCTTGAATTTAGGATGGATCTCCCTGAAGAATCCGTGTTTGTCCAATAAAACGCCAAGCTTTTCAGCCAACTCCTTTGTGCCTTTACTCGGTATAAACGCGTTTGCCAAGACAATTAAATCCACTTCATCCTCATATAATCCTTCGACAGTCTCAGCCTTTATTTTGAGCTTACCATTTTCTTTGAAAACTTCAATCGGAGCATCCAATTCTCTCCTGATGTATTTCACTCCTTCCTTCTTTACCCTGTTGTAAAACTCCTCAAATCCCTTTCCATAAGCCCTAACATCGTTGTACAAAACGATAACTTCTGCATTCGGAATCCTTTCTTTAACGATGTGTGCTTGCTTGGCAGTAATCATACAGCAAACTCTTGAGCAATAGCTCCTTCCATCTTTTTCTCTACTTCCAACACACTGAATGAAAACAACTTTTTTTGGCTCTTTACCGTTAATCTCTATTTTACCCCCCGTTGGTCCTGAGGCAACAGACAACCTTTCAAGCTGCATTACCGTAATCACTTCATCAAACTTCTTTGCCAACTCGGGCTCATACAAATCAAAACCCGTAGCAACGACTATTGCACCAACGTTTAACTCAACAATTTCGTCTTTCTGCTCAAAATTTATCGCACCAGTCGGGCACTCCTCAATGCACTTCGGTTGTTTACCACACTTACCCTTTGTTAAGTAAAAACAGTTTTCTGGATCAATTACGTAAACCATTGGGACTGCTTGGGGAAACGGAATGTATGCAGCCCTCCTATACCCAATTCCCCAGTTGTACTCGTTTACAACTTTCTTCTTTCTACAAACCTGCGCACAGATTCCACATCCTCTGCACTTGTCTTCATCAATAAATCTCGCCTTCTTTCTAACTTTAACAGTAAAATCTCCAGCGTGTCCCTTCACTTCTTCAATCTCACAATACGCAAGCAGTTCAATGTTTGGGTGGCGAGCAACTTCAACCATCTTAGGGGCTAAAATACAAATTGAACAATCCAATGTTGGAAAAGTTTTATCTAAATAAGCCATTATTCCACCGATAGTTGGTGATTTCTCAACCAAATAAACCTTAAATCCCTTTTCAGCAATCTCTAAGGCAGCATAAATTCCAGCAACACCTCCACCAATAACCAAGGCTGCTGGTGTAACAGCTACTTTTCTCAACTCCAAAGGTTCCAACAACCTAGCTTTAGCAACTGCAGCAGCAACCAAATCCTTAGCTTTTTG
>QMZC01000140.1 GCA_003662995.1 Archaeoglobales archaeon | reverse complement strand
CTGGAAGTCATGTAATTTTGAGAAAAGAAGGTTCTCCTGTTACTTTGTCTATTCCATTGCATAGGGAATTGAAGAAAGGTTTGCTTAGGGCTTTGATTAGAGATGCCGATAGCTTTGAAGAATGCTTTGGATTTAGCCGATGATTTCCTTGATGGAAGCATGGTGAATCAAACACAAACGATTCTCCATAAACAAAGAATGCTCACAAAAATTATCTACACTCACTTTTGGTTGAACACAAACGATAGCATACAGAACCCAGTTCCTATAAAAATCGAGTGTGCAGAAGGGAATATTTTCAACGTAGGTTATCCCCCTGATATCTCCAAGTACAAAACTGTGCTTGACAACAATACCTTTGACGTTATACTCTACTACGATCCAGCAATAAAGAAATGGAGATTGGGAAGCGAAAATGGAGAGACAATAGAGGCTTTTGGGAGCGAGGGGGTTATACTAGAAATCACTCCACTTTCAGTATTGATTCACGACAATTACTACACTGTCAATGCATTGTACATCAACTGGTGGGATTCTTCCAGTTCTCTATGGAAATACGGCACGGTGGGGAGAGTCTACATAGATGGAGAGTTGGCTTACGATGTAAACTGGGTGTTTGATGCATTGATAACTGTTGATTCATCATGGAGCGAGCTTGAGAATAACATAGACTACTTCGTGAATCAATACTTTGACTACTACACTCAACATCCAGATGAACTGCCTAAGGTTCCACCCAGTATGGCTGTGAAAGAGTTCTCCCAACAATACAACCAGACTGGCTTTCCCGGATATGCTGCTGCAGCCTTGGCGTCTATGGGAGTTCCATGCACAGATTTAAACAAAACCGTAACTATTGAAGTTAATGGAACCAAGCTCGAAGGATGGATGGTTGGCTGGGATAATGCTACATTCGAAGCTAACAAAACATACGTTGTACCAGCCAATGTTTCAGCATACATTCTCACAGACGATGGCTTGTTCATGATCCCGCAAGGAACCTCATTCAAAGTACTAGAAATACAGGATGTGCACGGAAACAAACTAGACAAGCTAACCTCTAAAGGATACACCACAGCAGCAAACCCAGATGACTTGAAGAGAGCTGAGGAGAGGTTAGACAACATCACAAAACAGGTTGATGAACTGACATCAACCATTGCAGCGATCACAAATTCCAATAACAACGACTGGCTCTCGCAATTCTTAGGCGATTATGGAAACTACGTTATAGTTGGGTTGGGAGCTGCGGTAGTCGTTCTTATTGTGAAGAGGAGGTGATAGCTTGGGATTGAAAGACAAAATCAAGGGAGCCATTAAACTGGGAAAGGTTGATCCTAAGAAAAGAAAGGGACTAATCTGCTGGGTTGACTCAGACGGTACAGTCTGGGGAAAGCCTCCCAAACACGGTAAACCAAAGAAAAGCAAAGGTAAGACAAAGAACAAGAGTAAATGAGGCTTTTTATTTTTTATCTCTTATGTGTTTAAAAATGTCTGAGGGGGTGATAAATTAGCATGGTAGATAAAAACTTTGGAGAGATGGCTGAGAAGATATTCAGGTTTAGCATAATTATAGTCACGCTACTAATCTTATTCTGCTTTATAATTGATTTAGGAGGAGCTAAGACACTTAATGTAAGTGTTGAGAGGGGTGTGTCGAAAAATATAAACAAGGAAAACATAGGCTCTTTCGGTGCTAAAGATAGCATAACATTCTGGAGCGAGGAGACTAAGCGATACTTTACCAATACGGGCAGCAAATTGAACATTGACAGGTTTACTTACGTTAAAGACTATAATCTGTTTGAGGGCTGGATACTCATTCATTCTAACCGAACACAGCTATGTACGATTGTCGACGTGTTCGGGGGAGGATGGAAGAGAATAACGCTGAAGAAGGGGGATAATCTACTGAACTTCTCAGACATTGGTGAATATGGTGGATTGAGGATCCTATCGATTGGAACCGTAAATGGCTTCGGGCTGGTGAAGGCTAAGAGGGATCCATTTCACTTCGAAGACTACCCAATCGCAATCCTAAAGTCAGAACTGGGTAAATTCACGTGGGAGAAGGCGGCTATTGCAGTGGTTGTCGCTGCTATAGGATGTGGATGGGCATACTACGTGAAGAGAAGACTACTCATCAACGCTAACGTCTACAAGCTCATCTACATGGTTATTCCATGCGTGTTGATCCTCATCGCACTGGGTGTCAACTACTCTAATGTCGAAATCCAGATAAGCGAAAATGTGACAAGGCAGGTTCCATCGTTAACTTGGAGCAGCTATAACATCAAGGATATGTGGAACTGGGCTTTAACGCTGTTCTTCGCTGGAGGGTATGCCGCAGGTTTATACATCTCCAAGTTCGAGTACTTTACAGTAGTTATACCATTAATGGATCGATTTAGCATCATAAGACTGCCTTACAACAAAGAGTTGAAAATTATCAGAGATATTGACGGAAAACTTGCTAAGGTGAGGGTTGAGAATGAAGGAAAGCTTAAGATAGATCTGAATGGAGAAGAGGTTGAAGCTGTGGTTTCAACCGATAGGAAACAAAAGGATGAAGACAGATCAACGATAGAATTCAACAGCAAGACTGCAATGTTCTCAGCAGCCTTATTTGGGTTGTTGATTTTAGCAAACTTCCTCAATGTCTTCAAAATAGATCTGATGTGCAGCTTTTTGATTCTGGGAACGACTGCTTTGATCTTCAACATCTCGACGATCAAGGAAGTGTTCTCGAGGATTGAGAGGGAAGTAACGATAATCTCAACCAGACTCATAACGAATGACAGGTACGCTGCTGATTTGCTGAACGGCAAGCTCAAGGAGATGGCTAAGGCATTCGAAACACTCAGGAAGGATTTGATCAGAAAGGAGTTCGAAGTTGACGTCAAGCTCGTTAAAGAGGTTCTGGATGTTACAAGATCTCTGAAGCCTGTACCAAAAGCAGATGAAGTGAAAGCTGAAGCGGAGGGAGACGAATGAGCGGTATAATCGTCAAGGAGGAAGACAATACAAAAAAGCTACTCAAGATTGAGAAAATCAGATTCATGCGGATGGAGGGGTTAAGCCCCCACCACTTGGATCCAGCGGGCGCGGCAGTCTACTATCTCCTTGAGATTGCTGAAAGGTACTTCGGCAAGAAGGCGAGAGAAGAGCTTGAGGAAGTATTGCTGCCAAGGCAGCGTGTTAGAATCTTGTGTGAGTTGCAGAAAGCGAGTTTAGATGAGAAACTTGAGCTCATTGCTGCTCGAAGGATCAAGAGACCTCATAAGAGAGAGGGAAAGGTAGAGGAGAGGAAAGAAGAATCGGTGGAAGAGGAGGGGGATAGCAATGAGTTCGATGATATCCCAATTTAAAAGCCTTATTCAGGGAACAGAAGGCTCAAAATTCATAAACGAGTGGATGTTCAGGGCAATAAATGCCGACGGCTTTCTGTACATCATAGTTACTGGCGAAAGAGGGTTGGGGAAGAGTGTACTTGCACTCAACGTAGTCTTTGAAGTCTTCAAGACTATGTTTCCTGAGAAGAGCGATGATGTACTCTGGGATCTCGTAATTAAGCACACTATCTTTACAATAGATGATTTCCAGAACATAGAATACAGAGATGATTTAGTGAGAGGGGAGGATGGGAGGGTTGCAATTGTTCTGTGGGATGACTTTGCCCTCCACACCTCCTCATACGGCTTTCTGAGAGGAGAGGGAGACAAGATAGGAGAATTTGTTGAGTTCTTTGAGGTTGCAAGGGAAAACGTTGCTGTGCTGATTGTGACTGCCGCCACATTTGACATGGTACCACCCAAGCTAAGAGGGGCTCCACAAATCATCATCCAGATGAGGAAGAGAGGGAAGGGTATAGTCTACGTAAGGGAGGAGCCTGAAGACTCGAAATTTGCTTTGTTCAAGAAGTACTTTGCTAAGAAGTACGTGCTCTACAGCAACAAGATCCCCGATCAAGTCTATTTGAAGTACAGAAGGTTGAAGAGGAAAGCTGTAGCAGTCAAGAGAAAGATGAGTTTGCTGAAGAAGGAGAGTTACGCTCAAAGCGTGGCTAAAAGCATCGCTGACTGGAGTGATGAAATAATGCTCATAGCGAGGGGAATTGTTGACTTGCACGGAAATCTTACCGAATTTGGAAAAATGGTAATCAGAGAGTATGTTATTCATTATCAAACACTTCCAGATTTACCCGATAGTATTAGAGATAATTTAGATGAAATTTCAAGTAGTGTAAACGAAACCGTACAAAACAAAGTAGATTTGGCTGAGGTTTTCAGGAGCACGTTATCTCAAAATGACTTTGTACGACTATGCTATGCTTGTGGATTGAAGAACCGTGACAAGTTCATCTCACTCTACAAGCTGCTTGAACAGAGACTTTCAGGGGTTGATGTAAACGGCAATGTAAATGGCAATGGTAACGGTAATGGTAGAAAGGGGGTGGTATGATGGATGTACCTCCACTTGTAATTCTGGCAGTGTTGTTTATAGCTGCATGGTTCACTGGAAGTAAAGTGTTGAAGATGGCAACACTTGCAGCGTTCTTCCTGCTACCAGTTACTCATGGCGTAACATTCAACGCAGACTGGAACTTTATCAAAGATGTCTTGGATTACTGGCTCAAGCAACTTGGCGGGATACTTGTGAATACAATCAGTGATAAGCTGGGGATATAATCCTATTGCCACCCTTGAAAACTTAATTTTTAAACACGTGTAGGGTGTCAAGTAATGGGTACTGGAGAGGAGGTTAGGGTTGCCGAGAATGAGATCAGGGATGTGATGTTAATTTATGACGCTATTGAGATGGTTGGTTTGCCTGAATTAATTGATAAACCAGCTAAAGTAAGAGGTAGGAAACCTTTCAATAGACAGCTATTGCTCAGCATAATCATCTACGGGCTGCAGAAGGGATGGAGCTACAGGCAGATGGAGATGTTTTGTGAGGAGAACCTTGAGGAGCTGAGGAAGATAGACGAAACACTCAGAAAAGCACCTGATCATTCGATCTTTTACCTGACTGCTAAGGAGTTGAGGGTTACAGACATTTTGAGGATCGTTGCCAAGGTTAAGGAGTTG
>QMZC01000139.1 GCA_003662995.1 Archaeoglobales archaeon | reverse complement strand
TGTATATCTGACAAAAAAATCAAAAAATAATTGTTTAATAAAAACTTCTGTTTTTATAAGAATGTATTAATATCCCTTAAGTGTCATCTTCATCATGGAACTATACAACCACGAAAGATTCAACAACTGGCTGAACAGACTTAGAGAAACAGATGTGGACACTGAAAAAGCTGAGTCGTTTGCCGTATTTGACCAGATGGTTGAGGATTTTGTTGTAGCTTGCTTGAACATAATTAAAGCGGTCAAAAACAGGGAAATAAAGAAGAGTGATGGAATTAGTGAGATAGATAAGATGAATGAATTGCTGAATGTCAAAGTCGATTTGGGTGATGAAATAAAAAACGAATTTTTTGAATTCACCAAAGAAGGTTTAAAAGCAGTTTTACAATCATTTAGATATTATTTGGATGGGAAGAGCAGTAAAAAAGATTTTGAAGCTTTGCTAAAGGATGCTGTGAATAGAGAAAAGAAAGGAGATTTGGAGGGCGCATTAGATCTAATTGCAAGGATGGGTGTTAAGGTTTTGAAAGGGGAAAAGTTGCCTGAGGATATAGAAATTCCCGAAGACAGCATAGTCTTAAATTGGCTGGATGGTATCGATGCAATCAACACAGCCTTAATTCTGAGCGAAATAGATGTAGCAAATGCGAGTGAAGAATGAGGTAAAAAAGGCTATAAAAGCCTTGGATTATAATTTGTATAAAGCTCTTCTTTTAAATTATGGTAAAAGGGGAGAAAAAGCTTTTTTTTATTTGAAAGAGAATAGGATTAAAAAGTACAAGGACTTTTTTGTTGTTGTTGGGAATGAAGAGTACATAGTTGAGGATGAGTTTTGCACATGTAATGATTTCCAGATAAATTTGAAGGGTAAGAAACCTTGCGCTCACATCTTAGCCGTTTACATTGCAAAACAACTTAAACTCTACGAGGAGTTTAATGTTTACTACGTTGATTTTTTGAAGGAGATGAAGTGGAGGAGGTAGGTTGAAGGATAGTAGGTTGAGTGATGAACTGAAAGATGGAGAATTTAAGAATATTACGATAAAGCCAATTGGGAAAGTAATCGATGAAAACGTTATAGAGATTTTTGAGGAATATACTCCAGCAATTAAAGGCATTGAAGAAGCTAACTACATCTGGATTCTCTATTTCTTCCATCTTGCTGATGAAAGACTTGAAGTTCACCCCAAAGGAGACATAAAAAGACCTTTGAGGGGTGTTTTCTCGACAAGAAGCCCTTACAGACCAAATAGAATTGGTATGACCGCTGTAAAGCTCTTGAAGGTTGAAAACAACAAAGTTTTTGTTAAGGGATTGGATGCTTTGCCTAACTCACCAATCATCGACATAAAGCCATATTCGGAGGTGTACGATTTGCCTTATGGAAGTGTTTTGAACATGCAGGAAATAGCGAAAAGAATTGTTGATGATGGGTTGATAAGACATTACATTGATTTAGACATACAATTACAACCCAACGGATTTGACTTCACACTAAAATCCGTCTTTAAAGTTAAGGGGGATGCGAAGGTGGATTTTGACAACTCCCAAAGGGTTCTACCAGATGCTGAAGAAATTGAGTTTAAAGACGACTGGGTGTTTTTGCCCAAAGGATTTTACAGGATTGTTTTTAACGAGGTTGTAAAGCTGAGCAAAGATTTAATGGCGATTGGAAGACCTAGATCAACCTTGGTTAGAAGTGGGGCAAACGTTTTGACAGCCGTATGGGATGCTGGGTACGAAGGCAGGAGTGAAGCTGGACTGGTGGTTTACAACGAGAACGGAATTTGGTTAAAGAGGAATGCGAGGGTAATGCAGTTGGTATTTATAAAGTTAACAGGAGAGACAAAGCCCTATGCAGGAGTGTATCACAAAGAGAACCTATAGGATTTACGCAGACATAGGCTTGCTTTTCATCGCATTAATCTGGGGATTGACCTTTCCGGTGATAAAGATAGCCTTGGATAACCTCTCCCCATTTGCTTTCAACACGATTCGCTTTACAATCTCATCTCTGCTTTTCCTCCCAATCCTAAAAATCCTGCATACAAAGTTTGATGTCGATGCTTTGAAAGACGGATTAAAAATCGGGTTCTTCGTGTTTTTAGGTTATACATTTCAGACTGTGGGTTTAGATTACACAACTGCAACGAACGCTGGGTTTATTACATCGGTATATGTAGTTTTAACCCCAATCATAGCGTTTTTGATTTACAAAACCCCTTTTGGGCTAAGAGATATAATTAGCACGTTATTGGCTTTTGCAGGTTTGTTTTTGCTTTCTGGATACAACGGATTTAACATCGGCGATGTTTTGATTTTGGTATGTGCAATAGCCTTCGCAACCGAAATTGCCATGATCTCCCACTACTCTAAATTAAATAATCCAACCATGCTCGCCTTCATGCAGATATTGGTCGTTGCTGTGTTCTCTTTCCCCATTTCACTGTTCACAACGAGTAAATTTAACATAAACCACGACGTAATCAATGCTTTGATTATTACAGCAATTTTTGCAACGGTTATTGCCAAATTCATGCAAAATTGGTTGCAAAAGTATACCATGCCTTCAGACGCAGCGGTCATATTCTCAATGGAAGGTGTCTTTTCCCACATCTTTGCCATTTTAATGTTAAATGAAGTTTTAAGCTTTAATCAGTACGTTGGGGCTGCTTTAGTTGTGTTGGGGGTTATTATTGTTTCTCTGAGATGATAGGATTAACCTTAAGCAATTATTAAATTATTCAATTAATTTGATTTCATATAAAATAAAATGGATAAAGTTAAATGCTTCATTGCAGACACTGACACGATGGATTTAAAGTTGGTCAACGAGAAGGAACTAAAAGCAATAGATGAACGTTTTAAAGGCATTTACGAGATGGAATTCGAAAAGTTTAAAGAGATTCTTGAAATAATGGTTAAACTTGGTTTGGGTGATAGTAAAGACTTTGAAATTCTAATTGACGATTTTAAGAAGTGGAAAATGGTAAAAATGGCATTAGACTCCCAGACTTAACTAATGAAGGTTGTAAATTGCAAAAGCTAAATCAAAAACAGATGCTTGACGTGTAAATTTTGTAGACAATTTCACGAGCTGTTTCAAGACCTCAGGTTACCACTGGCTAATAGAAGATGTAGGAAGTACGAGACGATGCTTTAACAAAATTTGTTGACAACGATGTAAAATTAAATTGTCAGAAGTTTTATATAACTTGAGATAAAATAACACTTAGAGGCGAAAGTTGAGGTTTAGGTGATTGACGAATTATCTAAACACTTAACTGAGGATGAAATGCATCCGTTGCCAACAACGTATTGGCAATGCCTCTCATTTATTATTCTTGAACTATTTTGGTGTTTGGTAGTAAGTGTAAAAATTCATGAAGGTTACTAATGTAAGTTATCGGAGGCAACATTATCATTATTAGAAAAATCTATAAAGAGGTTTATCAATTTCAACTTATGGAAGAGAAAAATCCAGTAAAAATACTATTGGTTGATGATGATATCGCATTGAGAGAAGTGCTAAAGACCATGCTTGCAGATTTTACCGTTGTTGAAGCTGATAATGGCAAAGATGCTGTTGAGTTGTATAAAACTGTAAAACCAGATATAGTACTCATGGATATTGTTATGCCAGAGAAGAATGGGATAGACGCGACAAGGGAGATTCTCGAATTAGACCCCAACGCAAAAATTTTAGCAATTACTGCTTATGCAAAGTCAAAAGCTAAAGAGATGATGGATGCAGGAGCTAAAGAAGTAATATCTAAACCGATAAAGAAGAGTGAGCTTGTTCAATTGATTATGCAATATGTTAACAATTAGCAATTTTTGATTTTAAAATCAAATAACGAAAAATAAATTACTTATCAACACTTCTTTTTTAGTGTAGGCATAATACAGGCATTGTATAAACATTGAATCTCACCCTCTTTCAAAACCCTCAAACATCTCAATACCAGCTTCCATAACCTCCACCTGACGCTTAAATGCACCCCACTTTGCAAAACTATAGTTGTTTAAAATACCAACTTAAACCCGATTTAAAATAAGCTTGAGCTCCCTCAAGTCTCTTAAGACTTCTGAACCCCCATCGTACCTCCCATACCTATCTATCAAATATGCATCAATTCCAACCTGTTTCGGAACAACATAATCGAACTTGTGGTGATCCCCAACATGAAGGATCTGTTTTGGATTTGCATTTACGCTCTTACAAACCTTCAAGTATACTTCTGGTCTTTTCCTTACCTCGCCAAAGTCGGAGACGCAAGAATAGATTTTGGAAAAATAATCCCTAATCTTTTCCAATTCAACTTCCAAAAACTCCTTTGATGCGTTTGATATAACAATCAATTCATACTTGTCGTACAACTCTTCCAAAGCCTCAATTGCATCCTTGTAAATTTCTAGTTCATTTCTCATCTTTTTCAGAATGTTTAGTGGATTTGCATCTAAACCAAATCTTTTAAACCAGTAACTCGGCAGATACCACCTTATGTCTTCTTCACCAACCTCTGCATAGCGTTTCCTAACGTAACTTAAAGCTTCATCGTAGTTTAAGCCATGCTTTTTGGCATACAACCTTGGAACTACCTCGTGCCAGAACTTGTTAGCAAAATCTTGGTTAACAAGTGTCCCATCAACGTCGAAAGAGATTACCTTTGGTTTCAGATTCATTGTTTCAAAAATGTTAAGAAATTTTAAAACTTTGTTGGTTTGCTATTTGTCAAGAACGTGTTTATCCAACACAAAGCAATAAAACGTCCCCTCTAAAACAACGTTTTCTTGGACTTTGGCAACGACTTCAACAACGTTTTTCTTTCCTTTTACCTCAACAACCCTTGCGTATGCAACTACTTCGTCTCCCACCTTCACCGGCTTTGTAAACTTTACTTCTGCTTTTCCGCCAAATCAGCCAAACCAAATGTAAAACCGCCATGAATTAAACCCTTCTCATCAACAGCCATATCTTTTAAAGCTTTAAGCCTAACCTTTGCCTCCTTTTCTTTAACCTCTAAGACTTCTCCAACTAACTCTTTTGAAGCTAACTTGTGCGTCTTTATGCTGTGCATGTATTAAATTGGACCTGTCCACTTAACATAAACACCACCTCAACTTATTATAATAAAGCATAAACAGCTTACAGAACAAATTCCAGTTTCTAACAGGATTTAAACAACTAATTGAGCAAAAGAATATCTT
>QMZC01000138.1 GCA_003662995.1 Archaeoglobales archaeon | reverse complement strand
TTTATTTCCAGAGGTACTTTGTTTCTCTCGAAGATTTTCAACTTCTTTACAATTTCCTTTACTTTTAGCATAATAATGCATGATTTTAAGTATTTGTAGTTTTATGTAATGTGGACAGGTCTGCTAATAAAAAACATCAAGGTTTTTATACGCCATCGATTAGCAAACCCAATGGTCATAGGGATTGACGTTGGTGGCACGAATACAGATGCTGCAATTGTTGGCGATGAAATTGTAACTGTAAAACTCCCAAATGAGGAGGGAATTGGAGGCATTTTGAAAAAATTGTCAGATTATTCAGATTTGAAGAGGGAAAAAGTTATCGTTAGCACGTCTTTACCATTAAATTTGATTTTAAGTAAGTTTAACGAATCTAAAACCCTAACTTTGCTGATTCCGGGTCCGGGGTTAAATTACGCCAGCATAGGTAAGATCGTTCAGGGGTTTGTGAACCACAGGGGAGACATTGTTGAAAACATCGATGAGAAGGAGATAAGGGATGCGTTTAAAGAAAAAGCAGATAACGTTGCAATAGCATCTAAATTCTCTGTAAGGAATGCAGAGATAGAATACAGAGTTTTGGAGATTGCAAAGGATTACTTTGATGAGAAGGTTATTGCGTTGAGTCATCACATTGGGATGCTAAACTTTCCATTGAGGGCAAACACAACCGTTGTCAATGCAAAGTTAAGCAAAACTGTTTATGAGCTTACAGATTTAATAAAGAGTTATACTGGAGATTTTTTCTATTACAAGGGAGATGGAGGTATCATTCCATATCAGATGGCTTTGAAAAATCCTTCTGAGCTTTACAACTCAAGTTCTGCGGCAGTTGCAGTTGGGGCTTACTATTTAACAAAGGAGAAGAACGCTCTTGTTCTTGACATTGGAGGCACCACAACCGATTTTGTTGTTTTGGAGAACGGAATGCCAAAGATTGCTGAGAAAATAGAAATTATGGGAAGAAAAACGTTAATAAGATGTGTTGATTCATTTTCAATCCCGTTTGGTGGCGATTCTGTTGTTGAAGATGGAAAATTGAAGCCGTGTAGGGAGGATAGGGCTTTAGCATTTGGTGGGAGTAAGTTTACCTTAACAGATGCGTTGAACTGCATTGGATATGATATTGGAGATTCCAAAGTTTCAAGACGAGCTGGAAAAGAAACGCTTGGTGATGTGAAAAATGCTGAAAGCATTGTTGATAGCTACATCCACATGGTTTCTGAAGCGATAAAGTCTGTTGAGGCTGAAAGGATAATTGGAACTGGATACTTAGCTAAAATATTAACACCAATTATAGCAAAAAAGGCTAATGTGAGCTTTTTAATCCCTGAACACAGTGAAGCAGCAAATGCTGTTGGTGTTGCTGTATCAAAAATTAGCTTAACATTGTATGCTAGATTCGATACTGAGATTGGCAGGGTAACGTTTAACGGGATAATTGAGAGTAGTCCATTTAAACAAGGTTCACTGCCCGAAGATGACGAGTTTGTTGACGCTGCCATTAAAAAAGTCAGAGATATAGCATTATCCTATGGAGCGGTAGAGGAAGAGGTGAAAGATGTCAAGGTAATCTACTTCAATGCATATACAGTTGTTAGAGGTGGAATAAAGAGGGGGAAGATAGCTGACGTTATAGTGCAAATTGAGCCGGGAATAAGTTCTGTTTTGGTTTGACTAATTTTTGTATTCATTACTCCCCTTTAGCTTTTTTACAAAATAGTAAAATAAACTTTTAAATCAATCGCAGTGATGTCCACTAAATTCTTCCTTACTTCGCCAGTCTTTATCCAATACTAGACTATTTTTGATAAATCCATCTAGAACATCACCAACTTTTCCCATGGCACCACTAACAACCCTTATTCCCATGCTCTCAAAGAAACCCATTGCCCTCATACCTAACCCATAGGTTATAACAACCTCAACGCCCAAAGATTGCAAAAACCTTGGTATATCTCCGGGCATGTGGTCTTCAAAAGGCAATCTAACAACCTTTACATCCTTAACTCCATTGTCTACATCAGCTATCACAAAGTATCTTGCTCTGCCAAAGTGTTGTGATACGTAGGAATCCAATCCTCTGTCATCAATACACGGGATTGCCACTCTCATGATTCGTTTATTGCCAATAGAGTATATTACTCTTTTTTGCATTTAAACACAACCTAACAAACAATTAGTTGACATACAAATGCATTTGTATGTATAAGTTGGGGAATAGAAATCTTTTTATGCAAATTCCCGAAGTTGGGTTGGTTCGCATGACTTGGGCTAAAAAGCTGGTGTTATCGCCGATAAGCAAAATGAAGTTCGAGGTGAGGAGATGAGAAATAATATGTTAAGGAGGTGATAAGATGGGAAATCTAAGGAGACCGAATGCAGATGAGGCAACGGGAACATTTAACCGCTCCAGGAGTGTTGTTCCATTCTCTGGACTTTGTTCAAGATGTATTGACGGGTGCAGAGGAGGGTGTGAAGCTTGGCTAGCATCTTTCAGGGGGAGAGAAGTACTATATCCGAAGGATTTTGGATATGTGACTGCGGGAGCAGATAAGGAGTATCCTGTTGACTATTCACACCTGAACATCCAGGGATACGCAAGAGGAGCAAAGGGTTTGGAGGGTGAAGTTGGTCCTGATGAGGCCATCTTCTCGAATGTTGATACTACTACAGAATACGGATGGGACAAGAAGGTTAGGATGAGGCTTCCAATTTTCACGGGAGCTTTAGGTTCTACCGATATAGCCCGCAGAAACTGGGAACATTTTGCAGTTGGTGCGGCAATTTCAGGCATTACAATCGTGTGTGGTGAAAATGTATGTGGTATAGACCCTGAGCTTGAGCTTGATTCACAAGGGAAGGTGAAGAGATCGCCAGAAATGGATCGAAGAATAGAAATCTACAGAAAATTCTTTGAAGGATACGGAGAACTGATCGTCCAGATGAATGTTGAGGATACAAGACTTGGTGTTGCTGAATATCTTGCAAGCAAGCATAACATGGAGACAATCGAACTCAAGTGGGGTCAGGGGGCGAAGAGCATAGGTGGCGAGATTAAGGTGAGGACAATCGAGAGGGCACTTGAACTTAAGAGGAGAGGCTACATTGTTTTGCCCGATCCCGAAAATCCAGCAGTTAGAAAAGCCCATGAAGAAGGAGAAATCAGGGAATTCGAGAGGCATTCAAGGCTTGGGTTTGTGAGCAGGGAATCATTCCTTGAAGAGGTGGACAGGCTGAGGAGTATTGGATTCAAGCGAATCACATTGAAGACCGGTGCTTACTCAGCTGTCGATTTAGCACTGGCACTGAGGCTTGGATCGGAGGCGAAGCTGGACTTAATCACAATTGATGGTGCAGGAGGAGGAACAGGAATGAGCCCGTGGCCAATGATGAACGAGTGGGGAATACCGACCTTCTACCTTGAATCCTTGGCTTATCAATTCTGCAGGAAGCTGGATAAGAGAGGCTTTAGAGTCCCTGACATTGCCATTGCTGGAGGATTCTCAACTGAAGATGGAATATTCAAGGCAATCGCAATGGGGGCTCCTTACGTGAAAGCAGTGTGTATGGGCAGGGCGTTGATGATACCCGGCATGGTGGGTAAGAACATTGAGAAGTGGTTGAAAGAAGGAAATCTGCCGAAGAACGTTGCCAAGTATGGAGATAGCTTAGAGCAAATCTTCATCACCTACGAAGAGCTGAAAGAAAAATATGGAAGCAGAATAAATGAAATTCCAGCTGGAGCAATAGCAATGTACACATTCTGCCAGAAAATAAAATTGGGCCTGCAGCAGTTGATGGCAGGCAGCAGAAACTTCAAGCTTTCAACGATATCCAGAAATGACCTAATTGCTTTAACGGAGGAAGCAGCAAAGGTTTCTGGCATCCCATACGTAATGGATGCTTACAGAGAAGAGGCAGAAAGAATTTTGGAAGAATAATAGTATCACTTATCGTTTTTCAAAAATTTTATTTTTCAGCTGCTTCGGCTCCAACTCTGTAAGCCCGAATTTTTCCCAATATCGCTTCTCACTTATTTACTAAAAGGTTGGAGTCAGAGATCAAATAGAGGTTAGGTGGTATGGGAATAAACGCAATCGAGAGCTTGAGAGGTAATAGAGATTTACGGATACCCTGGCAACGTATCTTGGGGCTTTTCTTGGAGGGCATCGGATAGTTGTTTATGGAAATGCTCAGGATGGTGTTGGTAACACAATGGATGATGGGGAAATAGTTGTGCATGGAAGGGCAGGAGACGTTGTGGCAATGTCAATGAGGGGGGGTAGAATACTAATAAGGGATGATGTTGGTTATAGAACAGCAATACACATGAAGGAATACAGAGACAAGGTACCAGTGTTAGTTATCGGTGGTACAGCCCAAGATTTCTTCGGCGAATATATGGCAAGGGGGAGAGTTATCTTGTTGGGGTTGAATTTAGCAGACAAACCCCACAGAGCAAGATACATTGGAACGGGAATGCATGGTGGCATCATGTACATACGGGGTAAAGTTGAAAACTGGCAGTTTGGCAAGGAAGTAGGAGTTGTTGAAATGGAGGACGAAGATTGGAAATTGCTAGAAAAGCACGTTGGCGATTTTTGCAAGCAGTTTAACTTTGAAAAGGATGAGGTTCTTGGCGGGAAGTTTTTGAAGTTAAAGCCAGTCACAAAGAGACCTTACGGAAAGATCTATGCTTACTAAATTTCTCAAATTTCCTATTTTCGAGATTGCAAGTATATTTTTGAACTGGATTGTTCATTTGAGTCATTCGCAGTTATCGTTCTGATAAATGAGTGAGGTTAAGATGGGAAAAGTGTTGGTTTGTTTTGGCAACCCTGCTGATGCACAACAGCATACAGCAGAGTAGATGGTGGAGAAAAAAGAAACCAATTTAGGTAACAACGCCTAAAACCACAAACTTCATAAACACTCATAGAGGTAAGCTATTGATTAAGTATCGGGGCCCGTGGCTCAGCCTGGTTAGAGCGCTCGCCTGATAAGCGAGAGGTCCGGGGTTCGAACCCCCGCGGGCCCATTTATCATGAATCTCAAAACATTTTGATCGCTATCATAGAGTTTAAAGTTTTATTGATGGTTTTAAAAATTGTTCATCCGAATAGAGCCGATGTTGTAATCTCAGTTTACAAAAAATTTGAAGTAACGATATTTTTACCACTCAATCAAAAGGTACGGCCCATTCTGCTCCTCCCTCGAATCAAAATGGTCATGTCTGTACTTATTGTGCCAATCTCCCGTGACCTTCTGAATGAGGATAAGTCTTACTGTATCTCCCCACGAGACATCTAGGGAA
>QMZC01000137.1 GCA_003662995.1 Archaeoglobales archaeon | reverse complement strand
GACATCGTAGGAATAGATCATTATCCTGGCACGTGGAGCATGGAATCGTATAACAGCTGGTATCAGCTTGATATGCTGTTTAACATCACTGATTACTACGGAAAGAAGGCTGCAGTGATGGAGACCGGATTCTCTACTTATAAAATAGTAATACCCTTACCATTCCCGCTCCCGCCCATCATAATAAATCGCACAGAAGAGATGCAAAAAGAATTCATCAACAAAGCTTTCCCAACGATCAGAATACTGACAAAACTAAACGGAAAAGAACTGGTGTTCGTTGGCTGGTACGAATTAACTGATGAGGAAAACCCAAGCGTAGGGTTACCACCTGAGAAGTACTTCGGAATTCTTAATGTAACCCTAGTCCCCAAAGCAGGTTATGAAGACTTAAAACAACAATTCAGCGAGTGGTAACATGAAATCCAATTCTTTTTCTAATTTTTTTATCAGATTTGTCTATTATACTTATTTATGTGGTTTAATCTCTCTTTTATTAGATATTGCCGGAACGTTAACGATGAAAGGGAACATTCTTATGCTATTCACGATTTTTAGATTTTTTATACCAGTAGCTGGATTGGCTGGAACCATTCCGTATCCACTGCTATTTTTTTGCATCCCATTGTTATTTTCCTGTATAGGGGGTACTGTTCCATAATTTACCTCATAATTCGCCTTTTGATATTTCCAATAATACTTCTTCAAAAGATAGTTGTAGATAGGATGAAACTTGCAATAGCAACAAATGAAAAAGGGAGCATTGTATTCAAAATTGTAATCTTGCACAATCTTCTGGTAAATTTGATTTTAGTATCTACTCCATCTCTTGGCCTGTTTAATAAAAACTGGGATCTTGGCTGGATATCCGAATTGTTTTACGGATATCCTATATTTTGGATTTTTTGTAGTATTATTAACTTTTTAATGGCCTTTGGAGTTTGGAGGTGGATGAAGAGTGGATGAGTCTGTCATATTATTTAACATCACTGATTACTACGGGAAGAAATCTGCTGTAATGGAGACTGGTTATACAACTTTGTATTGGCATCCAATAGATTTTCCCCATAATGAAACCAAGCAACAACAATTCATCAACACGGCATTACCAGTAATAAGGGATGAAATTCAAACTACCGAAAAAACCTCGTTTTTGTAGGTTGGTACGAATTGATGGATGCTTTGTTCTCTCAAAGTTATAGTTTTATGCTAATGTAGATGTGCCCATTCAAATTCCTAAATGTTTTAATAAAAAATAAAAAATCCAAAATAAAAATTAGGATAAATCCATTTCGTTCACCTTCTCCCACGTATTTTCATCAAACACCGCAATTTTGTCTCCAATTATGTACAAGTAGTCATCAAGGTAGATAGCCCTTAATGCTGAGACACTCACTGCCTTAACTAGCCTTAGCCCATCATCTTTGTAAGAAAACACGTATCCACCTTTACTTGCAGGTAAAAAGAATATTTCGTGCTTCTTGTCAATTAGGAAGGCGTGATGCGTACTTAGTATATCTGACCAGTATTCATCCAACAGATACTTGTCAATCTCTATCGGCTTTTCTGGATTGGAGACATCAAACAGAGATATTTTAACACTCCTTCCTTCCTTGCCAATTCCAATGATTGTATTTTCGTCTATTGGGTGCAGATAGGATGAGTATCCGGGAATTTCAAGCTCTCCTCTCATCTCTGGATTTTTCGGATCAGACAAATCCATGACAAAAAGTGGGTCGGTCTGCTTAAATGTCACAACATAAGCTTTATCCATTACGAATCTCACAGCGTAAATCCTCTCACCCTTACCGTAATCTTTGAGGGAGCCAATGATGTTTAGTTTGCCATCAAGCACGTAGAGGTCGTTTGTCGTGTCAGCCATTCCAACGGTTGTCGCAATTCTCAGATAACCTTTATACTCATCAAGGGAAAACTGATTCAAAACTCTGCCTGGAACCTTTCCATTGGCAGTAACATCCAGATCAAGCGACACCTTGACAATTCCAGTTCTTTCTATCTCCCTTTTGTGTTCCTCGTAGTACTTGCTAATTCTATTCCAAAACTCATTTCTGAACTTCAACCTTTCATCCTTGCTCAATGAATTTGCATATTGGTCAATGATTACCTGCAATTCAACATACTTTGCACGGTTGCTTATGTCATATCCTTTCAGCTTTTCAACTTTTTCAATGATCTTTGGTGGAAACAGGTCTTTGTTTTCTTTCATGAAGTTGTAGTAAATCTTAACCACGTCCTCTCTACACGGAAAGGTTATGTAGATTGCATTTTTTGACATGTAAACGACAGACAATCCTGAAGAGCCAACAAATGATACAGCTTTTGTTACATTACCAGTTTGTGGGTCTAATACTACCACGTTGTACGTAACATCAACTGGTACTGGATAGATTGGATGGTAGATTTGACTGCATGTGATTTGCAACTGTTTTCCGTTGTACGTTAAAGGCTTTATTGGGCACGGCTCGTAATAATCCATCAAATTTCTTGTAACAAGATAGATCTTCTCATTGTACAACCTTGCAGTAACCAGACTACCGTTCAGTTCAACATTCCACTTCTTTATCGGTTTGTTTGAGACATCGTATCCGTATATCGTGTCATGGTTAAGTACAATCAGCGTTTTGTTTACAAAAAGTAACTGCCCACCTTTGCTTATCTCGTATTTAACCTCCAAATCTTCTGGTGGAAATGCCTTTATTATCTTTGTTTCTCCCTCATTTACTTTTTCCCATCTCCAGTATGGATAGAGGTAGGTTTGGGAAACGTAGATGTTAACTCCATCAGTTTTTACAATATCTGGCTCATCAATTCCCTTAACCTGAACATTTGTCTCTGAAACTCTCTCTGGAGCTGATTTCTCATACAGAGTTGGAGCTGATGGGATTGATTTCTGCATCGGTTGTGCTACATCCAATACAACCTCACCCCTCACAACTCCTGCCTCAAACCCAAATCCGAGCCAAAATTGTGATGAGTATGTCTTTTGCAAGTATTCCTTCATCTCATCTGCTGAATTGAAAGTTGTAAAGTTTTCAATCACTGGATACTTGATGTTTTGCTGATTTTGAGTCTGATTTTGTTGAATTTGTTGGTTTGTTTGCGTACATCCTACCAACAACACACCAACCAAAATTCCGATGATGAGTATTGAAATTGCGCGTTTCATACTCAAACAATGTTTATAGAATGTATATACCTTTTTAATTTGTTCGATTAAATAATTTTATTTTGTTTAATTAATTCAGTCAATTTACAAGACTAATTTTATATATCTTGTATCCTTCAAAGCCTAAGGTGATACCATGGAAAAGATAAAACTCGGCATGGTTGTTGCTGAATTTAACAGAGACATTACGTACATGATGGAAATTCTTGCAAAGGAGCATGCGGAATTCTTGGGGGCGGAGATAACCGACATACTGCGCGTTCCCGGAACTTTTGATGTGCCGATTGCAATCAAAAAGATTTTGGAGAAATCGGATGTTGATGGCGTTGTAACCATTGGTTGTGTTATAGAAGGCGAAACGGAGCATGATGAGGTTGTTGCACAGCATGCAGCGAGAAAAATAATGGATTTAAGCCTAGAATACGGAAAGCCAGTTACTTTGGGCATATCGGGGCCTGGAATGGGTAGGATTGCAGCCCATCAGAGGGTTGATTACGCTAAGAGGGCTGTTGAGGCAGCAATCAAACTTGTTAGAAGGCTTAAAGAATATGAAGAATCGAAGTGATTTTTATGATTGCTGAAAGGGTTAAGGCTGTACAACCCTCAGCAACCTTAAAAATTTCTTCCTTAGCCAAAGAATTGGCAAGACAAGGAAAAGATGTTGTTGACATGAGTGTTGGAGAGCCAGACTTTGTTACTCCTGATTACATAATGGAGGCAGCTATTAAAGCGATGAAGGATGGCAAAGTTTTCTACACTCCAACAAAGGGCATTCCGGAATTATTGGATGCGATTGCTGAAAAGTTGAGGAAAGAGAACAACATCAATGTCGATGCTAACAACATAATAGTTACTCCCGGCGCCAAGTATGCGATTTTTCTTGCAATGATGGTGTTAATAGAAAAAGATGATGAGGTAATTTTGTTGGATCCGTCTTGGGTTAGTTACGACGCTTGCATACTCATGGCTGGAGGTAAAGTAAAATGGGTTAGCCATGAGGAAGGTTTTGAAGACGCACCGATTGAGGAGCATGTAACGAATAAAACAAAAATGATTGTTATCAACACTCCAAGCAACCCATTGGGCGTGGTTTATCCAAAAGAATTTTTGAAGAAGGTAAGGGATTTAGCAATTGATAAAAATTTGATCGTTTTGTCGGATGAAATTTACGAGAAAATAATTTTTGAAGGCAAGCACATCAGCTTGGCTTCGATGGATGGGATGTTGGAGAGAACGATAACGATCAACGGCTTCTCAAAAACCTACTCAATGACTGGATGGCGTTTAGGATACGCTGCCGCTCCAGAATGGATAATTAAGGAGATGAACAAGATGCAATCCCACTCCACGAGCCATCCAACATCATTTGTGCAGTATGCTGGAATAGTAGCTTTAAAGGGAGATAACAGCTTTATTGAAAGGATGGTTGAAGAGTTTAAGAAGAGGAGAGATGTGATAGTTGAGAAGTTAAAGGAGTTAAACATAAACTTTGCACCGCCTAAAGGAGCTTTTTACATCTTCATGGACATAGGAAGGGATGGAATGAAGTTTAGCGAGGAGTTTTTGCAGAAAGAGTATGTTGCAGTAACCCCCGGCTCCGCTTTTGGCTTAGCTTTTAACAACTGGGTAAGGTTGAGTTATACAACGTCAATGGAGAACATTCAGAAATTCTTAGAGAGGTTGGAGAAGTTTATCTAAAATTTTATCTGTTTTTAAATTTTAATTTCATTAATCCTACAATAATACAATTACTACCAACATGAATCTCGAACAGTATCCAGAAATCCAAAAGTGGATTACACAGGTTAAAGAGTCGTCAAGATCCCCTTATATGTCCGCAATGAGAGCTTACGTTGAATTTACCAATTTAAACCCAAAACAACTGATAGACGAAGCGGAAAAAGACAGAAAGAAACCAAGAAGACTACAAGGAAAGCCTGAGATGAGAATAATGCAATTTCACGAATGGTTGTTGAATGAATATGAAATTAAACCGAGAGGGAAGGGAGAGCGTAAAAAAACCGGTAGAAGGGGAGCATCGAAGACCATGGCTGCAATGTACGTTACTGCTATAAGATCATTCTATAAAAGAAACGGTTTTCCTATTGCAATTAAAACTCCAAAAGCTGCTCCTAAAAAGGAGAATAAAAAGTTGTATTTATCAGCTAAGGAGGTTAAATTGTTGGTCAACCACGCTCCAACTCTGAGAGATAG
>QMZC01000136.1 GCA_003662995.1 Archaeoglobales archaeon | reverse complement strand
TTAGCGATTATATCATCTCCCCTCATAACTTTAAGCTCGCAGAAAACTAATTTCCTGCCGTGAATAACTTTAGCCTCTGCCGTAAGCTCATCACCTTCATAAGCTGGTTTATAGAAGTCCATTCTGATTGAAACTGCAGCCCTCCTGATGTTATCTGAGTTTGCTGCAAGAGCAAAGGCAAAGTCTGCAAGAGCCATTATGTACGAGCCATGAGCTGTTCCGTGGAAGTTCAAGTATTCTTTTCTAACTGTGCCCTTAACTCTTGCATATCCCTCGGAAACTTCTACAATTTCTGCTCTAAGAAACTCCCTGAACCTGTCCTTTATGAGCTCCTCAAAAAGACTCATGTCTTGTTTACGCCTCAGAGCTATTTAAGCGATGTTGAGATACTCATCTGAGCAGCTTGAGAAATCTTCATAAAATATCTCAGAGTAGTTTCATCATGTACAAGCTAAAAATCGTTGTTGAGGATGTGAAGGGAAATTGCTATGCTGGCTACGAAAAGGGAGATACAATCGAAGTTGAAGATCCGGTTATAAAGGGTAAGATCTGCATATACGCTCTATCGGCCTTAATTCCATACATTACAGCAGCATACAGAGAGACGCCGCCGGACGACTGGATAAATGTCGTAGAAGTTCTTCAGTGCCCGGATCCAGAAAACACCGTGAGGTTTAGAATTATCAGGGAGAAATGAAGGGTGTTGAGTGGCTGAGGAATTACATTAAGGAAAGAGGAATTGATGCAAAAATCATAGAAGTCAGAAGAGCTTCAACTGTTAAAGAGGCTGCGGAAGAACTTGGATGCAGTAAAAGACAGATAATTAAGTCCATTGTCCTTGTGGCAGAAGATGAAGTCGTGATTGCAATTGTTGACGGCACATCATCAGTCGACTTGAAGAGGGTCGAAGAGTTAGTCGGAAAGAAGGTGAGAGTCGCAGGAAGGGAGGAAGTTTTACATCTCACAGATTTCCCAGCTGGCGGCGTTCCGCCTGTAGGGCATAACTGCAAGGTAATCCTTGATGAAAAAGTTCTCAAGAATGAGAGTGTTTACGGTGGTGGAGGAGATGAGAAACATCTGCTTCTGATCTCTCCTCCCGAGATCGTGAGAGATGGAGCAATTGTAGCGAGGATAAGAAAGTAAAATCTAGTGTCTCTCAACCAAATAAACTCCAGTCATCGTCAAAATTCCTCCCAAAGCTGTAAAAATACCTATCTCTTCTCCCAGCACAGAAAAAGCCATTATTGCCGTGAAAAAAGGAACAATGTAAACGAAAACAGCTACTTTCGTTGCCTCCATTACAGTCAAAGCAGAGTACCATACCAGATAAGCAAAGACTGAACAGAGAAGGGAAAGGTACAGCAAAGAAATCCAGGCGGTCATGCTCAAAGAAAGCGGGTTTGTAATACCTTCGTAGAGGGCAAATGGAAAGAGCAGGATTGAGCCGATTGCAAAGGCGTAGGCTGTAAGAATGTCTGGACCGTACTTCTCTAGTAAACTCTTCCCCAGTATTGTGTAGATGGCCCATAGAAACCCATCGAAAATTATCAGCATGTCACCAATGAAGGTTTTACTGCTGAAAAATTCGAATTTTCCCCTCGAAACCACCAACATAACACCAAGGAAAGATAAGCAAAGACCGAGAGTTTTAAGCTTCGTAAACCTCTCACCAAGAAGAAAGGATATCACTGCTATGAAAATAACCGATGTATTCATGAGTATTGATGAATTCGTGGCTGTTGTGTACATGAGAGCTACAAACTGAACAGCGTAGAGTAAAGTAACTCCCGTAATGGCCAAAATTACGATGCGGAGTATATCCTTTATCTTAACAGACTTCAATCTCTTTTTTAAGTAAACTGCTAGGAGAAGGACTGGTGAAGCTAGGATGAACCTGTAAAATGCCAAGTTGTACGGTTTAATTTCTTGAAGACCGATTTTTATGAAGATGAACGAACCTGCCCAGACGAGCATTGTAAAGAGTAATGCAACTATGTACATTCTCTGCCTTACGAAACTGCTTAAGATTTGTGAACATTGCATTAGTAAGCATTTATCCATATTTTTCTAACCATAATTTGATAGCTTCTTCGATTGCTTCGCTTAAAGCGCCTTTTTTATTTACCTTAATATTTTTATCACTTTAGCTCTGAATTTTCTTCCAAGTTCTTCATCAATCTTTACGTATGCCAAAACTATAAATTTTTACGTTTAATAGCAATTGTGGAAGTGATAAAGAGTTACAGTATCTCAATAACAGCACCAAAAGAGTTGATCGAAGAATACTTTAAGCTGAAAAAGACAGTATTAGATGAAGTATTCAAGCATGCCAGGTATTCCAAGAGTGGAAAAGTTCATTTGAAGTTCGACAAGAACAAAAGAAAAGAATTAAGGGATAAGTTGCTTAAGAATTGGAGATTTGCTAAACACTACGTAGATTCAGCTATTAATTCGGTTATAGGACTTGTAAAGGGATGGATTAGTCTATACAATCGAGGTAAAGCCAAATCTAAACCAGAAATAACAAAGAAAACAGTTTACGTTAAAACCACACTGTTCTCAGTTAAGAATGGTAAAATTAAGATTACAATCGAACCTAAGAAACGCTATCTTGAAATTAACTTAACAAAGTTCAATTATCTGCCAAAAGATTACGATTCAATTGGTGGATTGATTCTAATGGAAAACAAACTGATTATAACGTTCAAGAAGAAAGCTGAATTGATAAAACCGAGAGATTACGCTTCTTTCGATGTAAATCTGACAAATATTACGGGATTCGTAAACAGAAGAATAGTTAGATTCGATTTGAAAGAGTTGTACCACATTCACAGAGTTTACGAGGAAAAGAGAAAGAGAATCCAAAAACTGGCCAAGACTAAGCCAAAAACAGCTAAAAGATTAATGGAGAAGTATTCAAAGAGAGAAAGAAATCGTGCAACGGATATAATGCACAAAATCACTACCACTATTGCAAGAGAACTTGCATCCACTAAATGTGGAGCAATCCTCGAAAACTTGAAGAACATTAAAGATAGAATCCTCAACGGTAGCAAAGACTTAAATCGTAAGCTGTCAAAGTGGAACTGCAGAATGTTTCAGTTCATGCTCGAATACAAGCTTAAGTGGTTTGGTTTACCTGTTAAATACGTTAATCCAGCTAATTCATCTAAAACCTGCCCTCTCTGCTCAGGCAGGCTATCTGCCTATGAGGGCAGGTTGATAATGTGCAAAAACTGTGGTCTTATTCAGGATAGAGACGTTATAGCTGTCTTGTACCTTCGGATGTGAGGCCTCGGGGTTGCCCCGAATGGGGACGAGCCTTTTGGTGATGTGTCCCAAAGCGGATGTTCGTTCACCAATGCGGACATCCGCTGAACCCCGCTTCTTTGTCCTCATTGCTTCTGCACTTCTATAACCTGAAGGTACATCCAAAAAACTCTGAAACAAATAACTTGTGATCTCAGTTCGATGTTTGATTTAATTATTCAAACTCGTAAATATGTTCATCCAACCCTGAACTCCCACATGCAGAAGCAGTCTTCAGGATGCTCATCAGGAGGTGCAAAGATGCATTTAACCTCTATCCTCTCATCTATTTCTGCAGCGAATGATTTAAACTCCCTGAGGTGCATCTCCTTGCACGGAAACTCTCCCCTACCACTCTTAATTCTCGCTACCTGCGGAGGACAGCTTGGAACTTTTATTGTAACCTTATCGCCATTCTCTTCTATCTCATAACCAACAATGACAGTCCATGGGAAATATTTGATAGCTTTCACAAATCCCTTCAAACCTTTATCTTCAATCTTGAACCTCTTTTTAATCTCTCTTGCCGATCTCCTGCCTAAGTCTTCCCAGATTTTCTCGTTTAATTCTACGGCAGCATCAAGCCCAAACCTGTCCTCAACCGCCAGAAACCACAGAGCGTCGACGAGCCTGTATTGTCTCAGCAGAAAGCTTATGTACTCGTCTTTTTCTTCCGGCTTTAAATCCGGCTTCATAGTAGATCTTGTGCATTCACGTAAATAACTGCTTCGCAAATTTTTCCTAAACTTTTTGATGATCAAGACGTTAAATGAAATCAGGCGAAGCAGTAGATTCACATTCTCATATCATCCGATTTCTTTATTCTAAAATTCCATAGTCAATTAGATATACAAAAGCAAATATAGAAATAAGCTTCAATATTTTCCAATTTCCTGTTAGAATGTCATATGTATACTCGGCAATTAAAGGGATGCTCACAATCAATATAACAGCAAGAAAAATGAAATTTGCTTTTCTTTCTTCTTCCTCTCTATACAACTTTCTCAGCACTGAACCAAGAAATCCTCCACCAAAAATCCAGCCCCTATTACAGCAGGAAATCTTGGGTCAAACATACCAGTTGCTAAGTACACGCCAGCAAGGGTTAGAGCAAAAACCCGCAAATCCGAGTGCTATCTTGTATTTCAACTGGCTTTACCCCATTCTCTCACCTTTTAATTTTAAAATAACAAACTATCGATGCCACAAGCAAACCAAACCAGCATATAAGCCAAGCGTAAGCAAATTCATTTAACCCCTTTAAACTTGCTCCAGCTAGTCCGAGAAAGATGAAGATAACTGCTCCCTGAGCCGAGTACTTTGCAACATTTCTTGGATTAGCTTTTCCCTCAACTCTTCTGTACCAGAATAGAAAGATTGGAAGGAGAATTAGGTAAATGTATCCTCTCCAGTTCATGGTTAAAGCTGTATAGAATATCCCGTAGATGGCAAAGACTATGCTGATAATGACAGCATGTAATGTAACATCCTTCATGTTTGGCTTCTCGTAAGCCTCAGCACCCCTCCTTTTAACCTGAATGGTAAACACTACAGCTGCAATGAGCAGAGGAATCCCTATAACAGTGAAGAAATTGGTCGGCAGAGTCAACTTTACCAATAAAAAAGATGTGAAAATTAAGGCAAAGAAAAATACTGCAATACTCCTCATCAGCTCCTCCTTTACTATTCGGTTCATTTTGTCACCTCCATTTTAAATTTTTAGATCTTTAGGCGTACCCGCAATTTCCGATAATGTTCCTATGGATATGTGATGTTTGCGGAGCAAATTTAAGCGAGCGTAGCGAAGCTACATATCCACTTGTTAAGTGATTTTAATAGGGACAAGGTGCGAAGCACCGCAGAGTGCCTGCCGTCGCCTTTTAACTTCACCCCTCCAATTCCCCCAATATTTTTTCAAATTTGGGTTTGGATAGGCAAATTAAGGTGAATCACAAACTCGGAATGGATCTCGGCTCTATGCTTTTATTTCCAAACTGAATAATTACGAGAGAACTTCTTTTTAAATGACTGTAAAATTTTATTAAGCTTTATAAACTAAAATTAGAGGATTTTTTTAAAAATTGGTGCTATATGATGGACCTCTATAATCTCGAGGTTTGTTAATAAAAATAAAAATGTGTATAGCTCTTACTTACTTCATCCATTTTTACCTACTCGAAGATAATGATTTATTTAAATTATCAAATCTGTAATTAAGTTCCTTTTACGATATATATTATACACTATGT
>QMZC01000135.1 GCA_003662995.1 Archaeoglobales archaeon | reverse complement strand
TCCTGGCAGCATGGAATCTACAGCAAGGAGAGATGGTGATGAGTGGATACTGAATGGGACAAAGACGTGGATTACCGAAGCGGACATTGCTGACATAGCCATTGTTTGGGCTAGGGATGTTGATAATGGCAAAATAAAGGGGTTCATTGTTGAAAAGGGTACAAGAGGTTTCACCCAGCATGCTATAACGAAAAAAGGCTCTATGAGGGGTGGAGGTGTTGGCGAGCTTGGATTGGTCAACTGCAAGGTTCCTGAAGAGAATAGGTTGCCCGAAGCTCTTGGTTTAAGACCTGCTTTGAGCTGCCTCGATCAGGCTAGATATGGGATTTCTTGGGGAGCAATAGGGGCGGCCATGGACTGCTATGAGACTGCTTTGAATTATACAAAGGAAAGAAAGCAATTCGGTGCCCCTCTAGCAGCCTATCAGCTTGTGCAGGAGAAACTGGTTAAGATGCTCATTGAGATTACAAAAGGGCAATTGCTCTGCTGGAGATTGGGTAAGCTGATGGACGAAGGAAGAGCAACCCCAGAGCAAATATCTCTTGCAAAGAAGAACAACGTAAGAGTTGCCAGATATTGCGCAAGAACAGCAAGAGAGATGCTTGGTGCTAATGGGGTAAGCCTCGATTACTCACCAATAAGGCACATGGCAAACATTGAGTCAGTATATACCTATGAGGGTACAGACGACATCCACACGCTCATACTTGGTAGAGCTATAACCGGTATTCAGGCTTTTAGGAGAGAACTGATTGTAAAGTAGACCGGTATGAGGCTCCACGAGTATCAGGCAAAACAAATTTTTTCAAAACATGGCATAAAAACTCCAAGAGGTGAGATAGCAGAAACTCCAGAAGAGGTAAGAAAAATTGCAGAAAAACTTGGGGGCAAAGTTGTTGTCAAGGCTCAAGTTCTCGTAGGTGGAAGAGGGAAAGCTGGTGGAATAAAAAAAGTAGATAAAGCAGAAGAAGCAGAAAAAGTGACATCTCAACTTCTTGGAAGTTTGATTAAAGGGCATAGAGTTGATAGAGTTCTTGTAGAGGAGATACTTGATATACAGAAAGAATACTACCTCGGATACGTTGTGGATAAGAGTAAAAGAATGTCGACAGTAATTTTCAGCAAGGTTGGTGGGATGGATATAGAGGAACTTGCTTCAAAGCATCCCGGAGAAATTCACAAGATACACTTCGACCCATTGTGGGGTTTGCAGGACTATCAGATAAGAAAAGGGCTCTTCAAAGCTGGTTTCAGTGGTGATGAGTTTAAAGAGATGTTCAGGCTAATAAGAACACTTTCTGATATTGCATACAAATATGAAGCTGAGCTGACAGAGATTAATCCGCTTGTGGTAACCAATAATGGTTTTGTTGCTGCCGATGCCCGCTTAAATATCGATGACAACGCCATTTTTAGACATCCTGAACTTGAAACCTTGAGAGATGCTACCGAAGTAGATGAACTTGAAAGAGAAGCGAGACTCAAGGGAATTAATTACGTTCGCATAGGTGGGGATATTGGCATCATCGCAAATGGTGCTGGTTTGGCAATGACAACAATGGACCTTATACAAGTTATGGGTGGGAAGCCAGCAAATTTCCTTGATACTGGTGGAGGATTAGCAGACCCCATAAAAATGAAGGCGTGCCTTGAACATGTCCTGAAGGACGGCAATGTTAAGGTTGTCTTCATAAACATCTTTGCTGAAATAACGAGATGCGAAAAGGTTGCAGAAGGTATAATTCTGGCTCTTGATGAGATGAAGAGAAAGGTTCCGCTTGTGTTTAAACTTGTTGGCACAAATGAAGAAATTGGTAGAAATATGCTGAATAAGTATGCGAAAGAAAAAGGAACCCCGATCTATTTCGTAGAAACAATTGAAGAAGGGGCAAAGAAGGCTGTAGAACTTGCAGACGGGGTGTGAAAAATGGCTATTCTTGTTGATGAGAATACAAAAGTTATCGTCCAGGGCATAACAGGATTTCAGGGTAGTTTTCAGACGAAAAGAATGCTAGATTACGGCACAAAAGTTGTGGGTGGTGTGTCACCCGGCAAAGTGGGAAGTGAAGTTCATGGAGTACCAGTATTCAATACAGTTGAGGAGGCTGTGGAAGCTACTGGGGCTAACACATCTATCATTTACGTCCCAGCAAGATTTGCTTATGATGCAATCTTAGAGGCTTTCGATGCTGAGCTTGATCTTGTTGTTTGTGTCACAGAAGGCATTCCACTTTACGATGAGATGAAGGTTCATAAAAGGCTAAAAGAAGTTAAATCTATGCTTCTTGGACCTAACTGTCCTGGAGTAATAAGTCCTGGAAAGTCCAAAGTTGGATTGCTGCCAGACAGATGCTTTAAACCTGGAAATCTTGGAATAGTATCGAGAAGTGGTACACTGACATATCAGATAGCTGAGAATCTTACAAAGGCTGGTATTGGACAGTCAACAGTTGTCGGAATTGGTGGCGATCCAATGCCAGGATTGACCTTCGTTGATGTCCTAAAGATGTTTGAAGATGATGATGAAACAAAGGCGGTAGTACTGGTTGGGGAAATTGGTGGAAGTGCTGAGGAGGAAGCAGCCAAGTTTATAAAGAAGATGTCTAAACCTGTTGTGGCATTCATTGCTGGTAGAACAGCTCCTCCAGGCAAGAGAATGGGACATGCTGGCGCAATAATAGAAGGTTCTACTGGCACTGCAGAATCAAAAATTGAAGCACTAAGAGATGCTGGAGTTGTCGTAGCTGAGAAGCTTTTTGATATAGTTAATGAAATTCGGAGAGTTATGGAAAAATAGATAGTTTTCTTTATAGCTCTATTATAATATTTAGTTAGAAATAGAAACAAAGTAAAAAAACAATATGCGTTAGTGGTGGGGTTTATGAGTGATAGTTTAAAAGACATTGTCGAGATAAAAATAAATGGATTATCAATAAGTATAAACAAACACTTCTGCAAAGGTTGTGGCATATGTATAGAAATGTGTCCGACTAAAGTTTTTGAGTGGTCCGAAAAATTAAGTGAAAAAGGTGTATACTTTCCGGTCCCATCTTATATAGACAAGTGTACAAAATGCAGACGCTGCGAGCTCATGTGTCCAGACTTTGCTATTTCTGTAGAAGTTGAGGAGGGAGCAGGATGAACAGAAGTGTTTTGAGAAAACTTTATCCAAAAGGCAATTATTTCATGCAGGGAGATGAAGCTATTGCCTACGGCGCCATTTTCGCAGGATGTAAATTTTATGCTGGCTATCCGATAACACCAGCATCAGAAATTGCCGAAACAATGGCTCGAGAACTTCCAAAAGTCGGGGGATACTATGTTCAAATGGAGGATGAAATTGGTAGCATCGCAGCAATTATAGGTGCTTCGTGGACAGGTCTAAAATCGATGACCGCTACAAGTGGTCCAGGTTTCAGTTTGATGCAGGAGAATATCGGCTATGCCATAATGACTGAGACACCGATAGTTGTGGTTGACGTTCAAAGAAGCGGGCCAAGTACCGGACAAGCTACCAAAGGAGCTCAAGGTGATTTTTTCCAAGCTAGATGGGGCACCCATGGAGACCATCCTGCCATTGCTATAAGCCCTTCGAGTGTTGAGGAATGTTTTTGGACCACTATTGATGCGTTTAACCTTAGTGAGAAGTTTAGAATGCCTATCATCATCTTAGCAGACGGAATTATCGGCCATATGCGTGAGCAAATAAGGATTCCTGATCCAGAAGAAGTTGAAGTCATTGAGAGGAGACTACCGCAAAATGAGGAGGAGGCTAAACTTCCGTTTGGTGGGGATTTAATCCCGCCCATGCCAATTTTCGGAAGAGGTTATTTCACACACGTCACTGGCTCAACTCACAAGGAGACAGGTATGAGGGACGTGTACACTCCATCTGTACACGACAAGCTCGTGAGAAGATTGCATGAAAAGATAGAAAAGCACAAAAAAGAAATAGTTAAGTGGGAAGAAAAATTTACAGATGATGCGGAGATTTTAGTCGTTTCTTGGGGCGTGAGTGCGAAGCCATCTCTATGTGCAGTTCTAAGAGCTAGAAGTGAAGGTATAAAAGCTGGGTTCTTCCGACTAAAAACGGTTCACCCATTTCCAAGTGAGAGAATTAGTAAACTCAGCAAAAAAGTTAGAGCGATTATCGTTCCTGAAATGAATTTGGGTCAGCTAATTATCGAAGTGCAGCGTTTTGTTAACGATGATGTGAGATTAATTGGGGTTAATAAAATAGGTGGTGTGCCAATAACAAGTGAAGAAGTTTATAATGCCATCAAGGAGGTTGTTTAATGTCTAAATACAGAATGTTGAAGTATCTCAGGCAGGAGGTTTTACCAACTACAATGTGTCTTGGTTGTGGTGGGGGGACCGTTCTCAATATATTTGCCAATGCTGTAGATGAACTTGGTATTGATCCAAAAGATCTAGTCATGGTATCTGGAATAGGGTGTTCGGCTTGGATCCCGAGCCCTTATTTTAAAGCAGATACCTTACATACTACACATGGAAGACCAATTGCATTTGCCACGGGCATTAAAGTTGGTTTACCTGACAAATACGTTGTTGTTATTTCAGGAGATGGTGATCTGGCTGGAATTGGGGGAAATCACTTACTTCATGCAGCCAGAAGAAACATTGATATCGCTGTTATTCTAGTAAATAATTTTATACATGGAATGACAGGTGGTCAGGTAGCTCCGACTACACCATTTGGAGCAAAAACAACAACCACTCCATACGGAAATATTGAACATCCATTGAACATTTCAGAAACTGTTGCTGCAGCTGGGGCGAGTTACGTTGCAAGATGGACTACAGCCAATCCTTTTATGTTACTAAAAAGTATAAAAAAGGCTTTAACTAAAAAAGGATTCGCTTTAGTTGAAGTAATTTCACAATGCCCTGTACAATTTGGACAGAGAAACAAATTGAGAAGCGCACCTGATATGCTCAGATGGTTTTTAAAAAACTCTGTACCACTAAAAAAGGCAATGAAAATGAGCCCTGAGGAACTAGAGGGTAAAATTGTTATTGGCGAGTTTATAGATAGAGAGAGAGTAGAGTTTGTTGAAGAACTGAATAAAATTATTAGAGGGGTGTATGTAAATGCAGATTAGAATAGCTGGCTTTGGTGGTCAAGGCGTCATTTTAGCAGGACTAATACTCGGAGAGGCTGCAGCTATAGAGGGGTTAAACGTTATCCAAACTCAGGACTATTCTGCTCAAAGCAGAGGTGGCGCATCAGTTGCTGATGTAGTAATTTCCGACGAGCCAATATATGATGTTGTAGTTACCAAAGCTGACGTTCTTGTTGCTCTCTCTCAAAAAGCGTATGAAGAAAACAAGTATACTCTGAAAGAGAGTGGTTTATTGATTGTTGACACAGATTTGGTCAAACCAGATAAGCCGCATACAGGCGCTCCGTTTACCTCAAAAGCTGAAGAGGTGGGATTGAAAGTAAACTACAACATGATTGTACTAGGGTACTTGGTAGGGTACGCAAACGTTGTAAAAGCCGAATCTGTTGAAAAAGCTATCTTAAGAAGAGTTCCTAGAGGAACAGAAGAAGCTAACTTAAGGGCATTTAAGGCAGGATTGAAATTGGTTTAACATATAAAAATCTAATGGGGATTGATAAAATGAGGATTTTTTGGATTGTAAGGGCACT
>QMZC01000134.1 GCA_003662995.1 Archaeoglobales archaeon | reverse complement strand
GGATTTAATTTCAGGGTTGAAGAGTGGAACGGGATTGTTTACGCAGTTCCAAACTGCGATTTTAGGATTACATTCACGATCAACTTCAAAGAACTTGAAGAGTCAGCAAGATGGTTTGGAGAGTTAGAGATGACTCTCGACGAAGCAAAAGTTGATGCCTTGCTGGATGAGATACTTACAGAATAAAAATAAAGAACAGAAAAAATTAAAGGGTATCCTCCACTCGTATCTCTCTCTCTTCTGCGGGTACGACTGTTGTTATAATTAAGTATGGCACTCTTTCAGCCAAGTAATTAACAATCTCCTTGAACCTCGTTGGATCATAGCTTAATGTTACCTCATCAAGGACAAAGATTGGTACTCTGTCCTTGAGGTAGGCTTCGTAGGCTGAAATCATTAGAATCAGTCCAACGGTGATTCTTTCTGAAGTGCTTAATTTCCTTGGTGTCGTTTTTGTACCCCCCTCTCTGTATATCTCTAGTGCATCCTCCTTGTTAATCTCTATTTTACTGAATCCTCCAAATCCAAGTCTTTCAAACACTCTCCTTATGCTCTCGTTAAAGACTTTTTTTGCCCCTGTTTTTTCAGTAGTGTATCTTTCTTCAAAGTACTCTGCTAACTTTGTTAATTCCTCGATAACCACCAATTCATATCTCTTCGTTTTCTCAACACCTTTCTCATATTTTTTATCCAAATCTTTACTCTGCCCCTCTAAATCGCTAAGTTCATCTCTAAGTTGGTCAAGTGTTCTTTCCTTTCTTTCCCTCTCTTTTTGCATCTCTACCTTTTCTATTTCCAACTTCTTTTCCAATTCGCTGATTTCATCCTGTTTTTTCTCTACTTCTCTCTCTTTGTTCTCTATCTCTTTCTCCACCTTGCTTATTTCTCTTTTCAACTCTGGAATTTCCTCTTCAACTAACCTTCTCTCTCTATTTTTAAGACCTCTCAGTCTTTCCCTGTCTCTTTTGACATCATCTCTTTCTGCTTTCAATTCTCTTATCTTTTTGGTTATTTCATCGTCTTTAGCCTTAGCATCTTGGATTTCCTCCTCAAGTTCATTCAGTCTTATCTGCATTAAGTTATCAGAATACTTTGGACAAGTTTCAGCACAGAAAGGGCACTTCCCCCTCTCAAGTTCACCCCTTTCTAATTTCTTGATTTGTTCAATAATAGCTTCCCTTTCGTTATACAACTTCTTCAGTAAAGGTTCTGTCTCCTTACTTCTTTTTTCTTCCAAGGCTTCAATCTGAGATTTGTACCACGAGTCTTTTGAGTCAAAATCCAAGCCCGGATACTTTTGCTCTAAGTCTGTTATTTCTCCCCTCACTTTTTTAAGTTCAGCCTCTTTCTCACGTAGTAAACTCTTCTTCTCTTCAAGATCTTTCTCCAATTCTTTCTTTTCTGATTTCTTTTTCTGCAACTCATTTTTAAGTTGTGCAATCCTGTCACTCAATTCTTTCTGTTCAGGGGATTCAACCAACTCTTGCAATTCTCTCTCAATTGTTTGTATGCGTTCCTTTAAGACTTCAATTTGTGCTTTTATCCTCTCAGATTCCTTAGCATCAAGTTCAAGCAATCTAAGTCTGTTTTTATGTTCAGGAATGAGCTCTCTAACCGCTTCAACAATTGTCAAGTACTTCTCAGCATTAGAAAGTTCTTCGAGCACATCGCTAAAAACTATATCACCTTCGTTGAGTTTCCTAAGAATTTTATTCTCAGGAAGTGCAATTGCAATAAGAGACGTTCTGGGGTCATATATAGGGGGTGTTGTGTCTCGTTCAGACTTTACTGACTCAATTCCTACTCTGTACAATTTTATCGTATATTCCTGCCCGTCATAAGATAAAATAACCTTACCCTCTTTTTCACCATCTGTAAGTACATCTTCTGGGGGCACATTACCTACTATCGCTTCTAGTCCCTTGATTATTGATGTTTTTCCAGTAGCATTGGGAGCTTTAATAACACTCAGACCTTTCCTGAATTCTACTTCGAGTGGAGTTCTTATTCCTCCGATGTTTTCAACTCTCAGCTTCAAGCTTTCTGTTTGCGACTTCGCTGACATACTTCTCCACCTCCTCTTTTATCCTATCTCTTGCCTCTTTCCCATTCAACAAACGAGCAATCTCCAATAACTTTAATTCCAACTCTTTATACTCTACCATCATATCACCCTCCTATTTAGTAAAACTTCTAGTGGTTTTTTTCTAAGTTTATTAAGCTCTTTTATTTCCTCTTTCTTCCAAGTACCACGTTTTAAGCCTTTTTCGCTTGTAACTTTTTCAGCAAATTGTAGGAACTCATCAGTCATATCCCTTGGATAGATTACATCGCCTTTTATGGCATAAATTCTTGCTGCATGCCCAAACTTTTTTAGGAGAGCATACCCTACAAGCAGCCCTATTCCGTTTGCTTTTAGCATAGCTCGTATGTGGTTTTTATCCATTGCAATCCAGTCTATGGCATCAGAGAGTTTCGCATTAGTAACCAATTTCTGTATATAGTTTCTTTCAGCTTCTTTCGTCGCAATAACCTCGATATACACTCTTTCCATAATTAAGAAACCGCCTCTGGGTATTTAAGTTTTTCCTGAATTCCGATGAAATTCAAATTTTGGCAGAATTCAGGAAAAAGTCAAGAGGATGAAAGAGAATAAGATCACTATTTACTTAAATATTGCCGAAACTCGCTTGTTTTCCTTCTTTTTCTTACTCATCATACCATATTTTGCCCTTACAGCATTGATATACTCTTTTATCACCAAATTCTCAACATCCCGAATTGTTTCACATTTCCCTTGGTCTATTAGTTTAAAAACAATTTCTTTAGGAAAGTCTTCTTCGATTTGATATCTCTTCTCAAAGAGTAGCTTTGCAATCTTTTTCATCTCTTCTTTTGTAGGCTTTCCAAGTTCAATTTCGTAAAATCTATCTCTAATTGCATCATCTACAAGTCCATACTTGTTTGTTGTACAGAAAACAATACTTCTTGTTGTATCAAGTTCATCAACTCGATGGAAAAAGATTGCGTTGAGTGAGTAGTGCCAATCTTTTGAAATAGAAGATTCCCTGCTCAATACCAAGCTTTCTATGTCATCAAAGAGTACTAAATAATGTCCTGTATCTTTGCTTGCTTCATTGAATATCTTATTCAATCTTTCCTCACTATCGCCATATCTTGGTCTAGCGATATCAGAACCATCTACAAAAATAAGATAGAGGGGAGACGATAAGTGAGCACCAACCTCTTTAGCTAACAACTTTACAATTGTTGTTTTTCCAGTTCCAGGTGGTCCATGTAATATAAACCCCCTTAACCCCTTCTTTTTTGCCGAGAATTGATAGTAAACTATTGCTTTAAGCTCTTCAAATATTTCTCTCTGCGTCCTTGTAAGATCTTCAGGTGAGATATCCATGTCTAATTCATCGAACCTCTTCATTCTGATTGCTTCATCTCTTTTCGTTCTACTTGCTGGGCTCATTAGCTCCCTCCTTTCCTCATCCTATAGACCTCATCAGCTCTGTACCTTGGTAGTTCATTTCTTCTCTCAACTGCTCTCTGGCAAATAAGCAGATGTTCTTCTTTAACAATCATGTGGAAATCATCTCCCCTGAATACAACATCTTTCACAATCTTCTTTTCTGGATCAGCCCAGATATGCATACCTAACCATTTATCCATTTCATCTTCTGTTCTCAATGGTTTCCATCTAGCTACTTCAGCTGCAATATTTACTACATCCTTCCTAGCTATTTCCCTTTTTTTTATTTCACCAGTACCCTGATCTACACATGCGGAAGCAATAGCCACAATAACTTTAAGGTAGTTTTTGACCCCTTTATAGTCCCTCATGATAAGTTCATGGAACAGAAGTCCATACAGTTGCTCTCTCATGTCCTCCATTGCTCTTGGATTTCTTGAGGCTCTGTAAGCTCTTGCCATATCCATTATAAAAGGAGCGATTTTCCATCCTTTTTTGTCATCTTGTTCTACTCGTTCCAAATACTCAATTCTTTCAAATATATCTATAAGGTCTTTGAGCTCTGTTTTTCTGCCTTCGAGTTGTTTTTCAAATTCTTCTTCACTTATGAAGCTATTGTCATTCCATGCTCGATGCACGATCCATCCCAAACTCTGCACTGGAGTTTTTAGATATAAATTCTCCATTACTCTATAATCTTTTGCAACGGTGAGAGCGTTATAGTCTATGTTTTCTGGATCTGCGAGAATACCTTCTTCAACGACTCTCTTCCATGTTTCAAGTAAAGCACAGAAAAGACAATAATACTTTGTACCATCATTTGTATCAACTTCAAATAACTCTCTTACTACTCTACCACATCCAGAGTTCTCACACCGATATCCTTTCTGAGGTGGCATAGCTACTCTCTTACTCACGATATTTAAACTTTACTATATGATTGAAGAAATACCTATTATTGAGCATAACTATATTTTCAAAAATTAGTACAAGATTAAACTAGGCAATTGCCAAGTTTATGCTGGCAATTGCCAACCCCCGTGTACATTGTGTTCACAAATATACGCAATGTGTATAATTCAAATACTATAAATATAATAACAACTATTCACAAGAGGTGAGATAATCCCGTATGTATTCTTCGATAGCATATTTTGGAATCGCATTGCCGTTAAATCCGAAAAGAAACTCTAACAATTTGATATGTCTTTTAGTAGTTTTTATAATTTTAGATTTTGTTGCACCCGATTTTTGTGTGTGTGCATCTGCGAAGGTATCTATGTAAAGTTGAAGTGCTTTTGTTACTTCTCTACCTAAAATGCCGTAATAATCGCCATAGATGCTCATTAGGAGTAGTTTGAAGTTTTCATACGTTTGTTTATCTACATTTCTTACCCTAAATATCCATTCAGACATAAGAAACACCATTTTAAAAGAAAGCATATTCATCGTCCTCTTCCTTGTTTAATTTTCATTAACCAAATTCTAATAGCTTCTTTTACGAATTCTGCCCTACTAGTGTATCCTTTAGAACGGTCTTTTACGATATCGTCTATTTCATCTACTAACTCTTTTGGCAACCTTATTGTGGTGTACTCATTTTGATTCATATATGATTCATAAACCAGCAACTACTTAAACTTTTTGGTCATATATGATTCAAATATGACTTAAGTAAATTTAAATATTATGCCAAATATGATTCAAATATGGCAAATAATGACAAGTATAGAACAATAAGGCTTCCAAAAGACCTTGTAGCAGAGATTGAAGAGTTAATAAAAGATAAATCGCTAGGATACGTTTCTAAAGCTGATTTTGTTAAAGATGCAGTTAGAAGAAGGCTTGAAGAGTTGAAAAAAATGAAAAAATCAAAGAAATAGTTTTGTAAATTGTGCCACAAATAACAAATACGCCAACTGTGATACAGATAGCAATTTTGAATTTTGTATCACCTGTACCACAAATCTGTAACACCTGTGCCACATTTTGCAATAACTTTTCTTTTATAAATTTCTCTGATTTAATTAATTTCTTTTCAGAAAAATCAATTATATTTATCACAGAAGAAGATAATTTCTTTCCTCTCTTTTTTCCAAATTTTGTAGTTAGGGATACTCTTTTGAGGGTGCACGCACAAAAATGATGTGCAATAATGCAAAAATTGAAATTCAATAGATGAATAACATAAAATTTTAGTATTCCAAAACACATAATTTTTCGATGATTCCAAATGAACTTGTATCTTCTGATGCTATGAAATTGGATTTTGGCTCTTTTTTCAATCTAATCGGTGTATCAGTTGAGATTAGAGATTATACG
>QMZC01000133.1 GCA_003662995.1 Archaeoglobales archaeon | reverse complement strand
CAGAGGTACTTTGTTTCTCTCGAAGATTTTCAACTTCTTTACAATTTCCTTTACTTTTAGCATAATAATGCATGATTTTAAGTATTTGTAGTTTTATGTAATGTGGACATGTCTTATTAAATTAATCAAAAGATTTTAAAAATACAATGTTAGATATTTTTAACATTATGTTAGAATTAGATAACATGAGTTGTCTAAAGTTACATCTGGTGAAAATGGGGGAGTTGAATGAAAATAAAGAAAGACTTTAAGATTGTGAGAAATCTGTGTATTAGTATATCAATAATTTTTGTTGGACTTGTTTTGACATTACTCACAAATATTTTTGTTTTGGGCAGTGCTGTGATAATTGGTGGGTTAACCCTTCTAGCATCATCCATTTACACTGCAACAAAGCCAGAAATTGAGACAATTTTAGATGAGAGGGTGGAAAGGATAAATGAAAAAGCAGCCAACCATGCGTTCTATATAACCTTACTTTTGATTTCAACAATCTATTTGGCGAGTTTATGCAATCTAATTGAGAACCTAAAAGAGGCATTGAGGGTAACCTTGTTTGTGGGTCTTATTACGTGGATTGTGCTAAGATTCTATTTCTCAAAGAGGTCTCTCGAATGAAAACGAGAATTAAGGAGTTTAGGGCGAAGTACAACATGACTCAGGAAGAGCTGGCAAAGAAGGTTGGGGTTAGGAGGGAAACGATAGTTTTTCTTGAAAAAGGGAAATACAATCCATCTCTCAAGCTTGCATATAAAATAGCTAAAACCTTGAACACGACAATTGAGGAACTTTTTATATTTGAAGATGATGAATAGGAAAGTAAAGTAGAATGTAATGTATAGGTTGGGATTGAAATGGACGACCAAATCTCAAAAGCCTTTAGAAGGGAGTTAATCGGTTATCTGATGGCTCTCTACTTCCCACTCATGTTTGGAATTGTAATTGTGGTTTACGAGCTTAACTTGATAGAAATTGTGGATGTAGATATCCTTTTTCTTCTAACCATCGTACTACCAGCAGGATTGGTTGCGTTGGGTGTTTTGCTAAAGTTCAGATTTGTCTACAAAATTCAATATAAACCGAAATTAAAGAGTTTAGCCCTATTTTTAACCGTAACGAGTTTGGTTGTTGTGCTTTCAGACACAATAAGCTTCTTTTTTGTTCAGAAATTGAACTACTCCCATTTAGCTATTTTTATTGGTTCATACGCTCTCTATAGGATTTCAGATGGAAAGGCTGATAAAAAAACGGTTGCAAATTTTTTGATTGTCACGTCTCTGCTTTTTCTAATAATAAACACGCTTTTTGCATTAATCTTTAGGTCTATGTTGTATGCGACTATTTCGATATTGTGGCTTGCAACTCTAATTGGAGCTATGATATTCATTCGTAAGTTTGTGAGTGAAAACGATACGTGAGAAATTGGATGTTTAACTTACTGCTACTACCTCAAAATGAACGATGGTAACGAACTCGTCATCCCTAACTTCGCCGTAAATTCTCTTCAAAGCTTTAACAAGCTCCTCTTTATTCTCAAATCCGTCATCTATTGCATCTTTATCGTTCAATTCCTTCAACCTTTTAACAACTGCTTTCAAAATCCTCGCTTTACAAAAAACCTTGTTGTTGGAGGTAAATTCAACAATTTTGCCAACTGGATAATTTTTTAATCCCTTTCTAATCGTTGTCCTCTTTTTTCCGTCTAATATTATCTTTACGTACTCTTCATCAAAGTTGATCCTATTCCTCATCGTACCATCTCCACACTTTCTGTATTGCCCTCAACAAAACCCTGAATTTTTTGAAATCCCTTTCCTCAATCTCCCACCAGGGTTTTAGCTGTAAACACTTGCTCACCAAAATCTCCTCCTCAATTTCATCCAAATCTGCCTTCCTCGTGTTGAGGTAGTAATATTTAACCAGTGGTCTAACGATATCGGATACATATTCATACAAGCTTACACCTTGGAAGTACTTGCTCATCCTCCTTCTCTCCACCTTCGAATATACTGGCTTTGGAATGCTTAAACTTCGCATCAAACTCTTAAGCAATCCTATTGCCGTTTCAACCTCTAAATCTCTCAATTCATCGTTTAGATACTCAACAACCCTTCTAACAAACTCTGCATTTATCTCTTCTATTTTAGAGTGGATGTGCATCTTTAACGGCTTTAATATGATTAAGGTATATTCCCCAGATATCTCATTTCTCTGTGGTGTGATGTGGACAGGATAAAACCCGTTTTTAATCCAAAACCTCAGCAATTCTGGCGAAACGCCAAAACCCGAACCAACCCAGTCCATATCATTTTCTAATGCCCAATCAACGAGTTTTTGTAATGCAAAACTTCCTATTCCTTTGTTCATAAGCAAGGGATGGGTAGCAATTCTGACAATCCTTATTCCCTTAAGCTTGGGAAACTCGTAGTCCCAGTAATGTTTAAGTATTAAATCTGGTATTATTTGCCCTTTTGGTTTATAGCCTTCACCCATTTTCTTTATTGCTTCATCATCCAGCCCACCTTCAACGGCAACGTGCAATGAGCATACTGTCTTATCATTCACCGAAACCCTAAAAACCAAGTGATTTGGCATATCTAAAAGTATAACCAAATCCGAAGGGCGATTTCTGTAATGAGCTAACACATAAATCCCGAAAAACTCCTTTAGCAATTTCTCATCTTCAAGCAGTCTGTCTTTATCAACGTATTCAAACTTCAACTTTAACTTATCTTTGTCTTCGATAGCCTCAACATCCTCCTCGCTAAGCTCTGCTGGTTGTGCATCAAGCAACAAAACATCGTTGAGCCATTTCTCAATTGGGTCGTGTTTTCCGTACCTTATCGGCTCATCCATGTGGATTTGTTGGATTTCTGTGTTTTCATCTTCCCTCAACCTCTTTAGGAATCTGATGCTGAATCCCCTTCCAGCCCCCTCGTATCCATGAATTGTTGAGGAGAAAATCGTGTATCTAACGCCTTCAGTAATTTTCCACAAGACTGGAACGTCGATGCCTGCTGCTTCATCCACGATTATTATGTCCGCGTAGTCTTTCTCAACCATCGCCCTTCTCGGAACGACATATTCAACTCTGGCAAACTTGTTGCTTACAACAGTGGTCATTCCATTTGATTCCTTAACCTTAAACTCCTTCATCCCTTGCCTAATCAAAGCCTTCTTCAAAAAGGCAAAGTAAGTTTGGACTGCTTGCAAGGTTGGAGCTACAACCATGATTCTTACAGGCCTTTTCAAAACCCTCTGCATTCGTGAAATTAAGAAGGGTGTTGCAATGCCTAAGATTGCAGTTTTACCCCTCCCTCTATCCGCAGTTATCACCACAGCTTTTCTCTCCTTTTGCCTGTCAAAGAAAGTTTCAAACAGCTCTAAAACCCTGATTTGGTCTTGTGTAGCGCAAAGTTTGTACAACTTCCTCTTTATCTCCTTCTTTTCTGGAATCTGTATTTCTTCCCTCGTAACACCGATTTGCTCATAATCATAGCCCTTTACAACCTCAAACCTATCAGCGTTGTAGATTATTATTCCACCTGCATTGATTGTTTTCTCAATAAACCTCCTGTAAAACCTTGGAATTATATCGCTAACATCGTAAGGCTCACTAATGATTTCGGCATGCCACCTACCAATCAAATTCTTCCACGCATCTAACTGCGGACTTAAAATTAGAATTAATCCACCCTCAGCAATTGTCTCAATTATAATTCCCAAATCGTTGGGTTGAAAACCTTCGGTTAAATCAAGAATTAGGGATGAATACGTCTCACCCAAAACACTCTGCGAGTCTTTAAAATGAATTAACTTTCCATCAAAATACTTTTCAGCCTTCTCAAGAAAAACACTCCTTCCTACAACAAGTAAATTCTCTTTCCAATCTGGATTCAGATTTGTTATGTAATTTCTATATTTTTTATAGACTTTTGCCGCTAAACTCACAAAACCATCGTTAAATTGTGAAGAGCAAAGCATAACACCAAACCTATGCCTGTTTTTTGTTGCAATCTCACACGCCTTTTTGATTTCTGAATAAAGCTGTCCTATTGTCATTGTTTAAGGAAATTCGTTGATGAATAAAAGCTTTGTTTAGGATTTTAGATGTTCATGTCTCTTAATATAATTATAATATAAAAAATTCTAAAGTTTTTTATTCAACTATTCTGAATTCAAAAACGCACTTCTCATCTCCTTTGGCAACACACTTCTTTTCCTCTCCCACGACTTCCTTACCAAACACTCCCTCAAACAAACCCCATGCAAAGCCGAACGTTATCCAGCACATAGCTTCATCCGTCTTGCCGTGCAAGTCGTAGTAGTTTCTTCCATCAAAAGTGTAGTCGAACGTGAATTTTATTGTACTGCTGTGATACTAATATACGAGATTGTTGGCGCTGGGGGGAGAGAATTCGCCATAACTTCCTTTTTGAACAACTGTGACAAAAATTTGCCAAAAGAGCTGAACTATGTGTCTGTAACAAAGACAAAAGAGGAAGTTCTTAGGGAAATAAAACTTATGATTCCATCTGCCAATACAGGAAAGTTATTTGAAAAAATGAACGTATACAGTCTCGCTAATGTTTACTTTAAGGATACAATAATTCCTATGAGGTGGGTTGGTGAACGTAGATTGGAGATTGAAAGCTTAAAAGAGGGAAAAAAGCGTATTATCGGAGTTAGTTGAAGTATTGGAGGGGTGCAAGGACGATAGTATAATTTTGCTCGACTCCTTAACGGATTTATCGAGATTGTTGAGGTTTGATGTCGCTTGGGAAGATATTATCGATTTAATTGCTGGTTTTAAGAAGGTTTGTATAAAGAGGAACATACTTTTAATGGCTATATTAACGGCTAATGTTTTAGACAAGAGTAAAGAAGAGGAGATTTTTGATGTCGCCGATGCTGTATTTGTATTTGAGTGGGAGATGGAGAAGGATTCAATTAAAAGATGGCTTTACTTCAGGAAGTTCCTTGGGGTGCTGCCTTTACTTGAAAAGCAGATGATTTTGAAGTACAATGCCTAAGATTGACCCGTCCATGGGGTTTGTGATTTCGAAGCTCTACAGGGTGATATGATGAGAGCTAAGCTCTCAACAGGCATTCCAGGTTTGGATAACTTGTTGGGTGGCGGAATTTTGGAAGGACATGTAGTGGCAGTCATTGGGTTATACGAGACGGGTAAAACAACTTTGGGTTTACATTTTGTTTATGAAGGGTTAAAGAATGGGGAAAGTTGCATAATAATAAGCTTTAATGAGGATGAAGAAAGCATTGTTGAAAATTCCAAGGCAATTGGAATGGATTTGGAGCAGTTTAAAGATAAAATTCAAATCGTGAGGCTTGAGGCTGTTGAGGTTAAAAGGAACATTGAAAAGATTGAGAGTGAGCTACCGGAAATAATAAACGCCTCGAATGCAAAAAGAATGCTTATAGACACAGTCAGCGTGCTTGAAACGATATTTGAGGATGCTGAAAGATACAAGGTGTTGGCAATGCTGCGTAGGATGCTTAAATCAGCAAGGATAACGGCTATTATTACTAGTGAGGCGGACAAGTACAATCCAAATTCCTCAAAATATGGATTGCTTGAATACATCTGCGATGGGCTAATAAGTTTGAAAGTTATTAGGAAGAGTGAACTTGATGAGCCGATACTTGGCATAGAAGTTGTCAAGATGAGAAGGACGAAGCATTCAAGAAAACCGAAGCCATACGCAATTACAGAAAATGGAATTGTTGTGTTTGAAGAAGCAGAGATATTTTAAAAACTTTAAAAACTTTTAAAGTTTTAAATTGTTTGTATAGTCCTGAAATTTTTGACCTTATAAACCCTACTCATTCTCCAACCACCTCATCAAAAAGCTTGAATGCAACACCTAACCTCGCCTCTACAGGCAACCTGCTCCAGAAGGCATCTT
>QMZC01000132.1 GCA_003662995.1 Archaeoglobales archaeon | reverse complement strand
TTGTTTCCTTTGAAATTTGAATTAGTTAGGTCTTTTTACGGGGGAAGGTTGATTTAGTGGTTGTTTGTTGGTAAAACAGATTAGGTGGAAGGTTTGGTTGGTGGTTGAGTAAACACCCTAAATTATTTGACTACAAAATCTTTTGTCAAAGAAGTCCTTAACTACTGCGAGAACAAACCAAAATTCATCGTTGATAAGGCTCCCTGGCTAATTGAAGCTCTGAAAAGCCTAAATTTGGAATTCGAGCATCAAACCTCGTGAGAGAAGCTTAGTTGAATCAGTGTTTTCTTCGCTAAAGCAGAGGATTAAGATATTCTTTTGCTCAATTACTTGTTTAAATCCTGTTAGAAACTGGAATTTGTTCTGTAAGCTGTTTATGCTTTATTATAATAAGTTGAGGTGGTGTTTATGTTAAGTGGACAGGTCCACGTACTGATGGACAGGGTTGATGAGGAATTGGACTTACAAATTTCTGAGATTGTCAAGAACATTCAAGGAGTTGAAAAGGTTGAATTGATCGCATCGAGAGGTACATGGAGAACAAAAATAATAGAAGTCCATTTTGCAGTAAAACCTGGAACGACCAGTGATGTAATAAGTTTAATTCAAGAGGAGATTGAACGAACGATAAAATCCAGATTTTCTGAAGTTGTTTCAGTAATACCCGTAGTTAGATTTTTGAAAGGGAATGTGATTGTGGCAATTCCTTCTGACGCTGACGGTGAAAAATACAGTGGAGATTTTAGTTCCGAGTATTTCACAATAGTTGAATTTGAAGGTTCAAAAGTCGTGAGCAGAAAAGTTATAAAAAATCCGCACTTTAAGGCTGAAAAGAGAAAGGGGTTTTTGATTGCTGAGTTATTGAAGGAAAACAATGTTAGTGTGGTTGTTACAAGCAAAATTGGTGAGGGGGGCAAAGCTCATCTGAGGAGTAAAGGCATTTCAATTGTTGAAATTGCTGAAGCAGAGGGAGAAGAAATTGACAGAATAATAAACGATGTTGTAGCTACTGTGTCTGCTCCCTAAGCACAGTCAAATGTTACACAAAAACGAATTACCAATTGAAGTGGGCAAAAATAATTAAACAACAATCTGACATTCTACATGGAGATAATTCCGATTGCCTTCGACTCATTTGGAGCAAGGAGTATGGCGACCTTTGTAAAAACAAAGGATGTTAGCATTGTTGTTGACCCGAGCGTTGCTTTAGGTCCTTCAAGATACAATTTGCCACCACATCCATTGGAGTATGAAAGAAAAAGGCAGTTGTGGGAGAAAATTAAAGAATTTGTATCAAAAAGTGATGTCGTTGTCATTACACACTACCACTACGACCACCACAATCCGAATGAGGTTGAAATTTTCAGTGGAATTAAGCTTTTAATCAAGCATCCGAAAGAGAAGATAAATAGAAGTCAGCGAAACAGAGCAAATTTTTTCCTTGAACAACTCAAGCCAATCAATGTAGAAGTCGATTTTTGTGATAGCAAGAGTTATGAATTTGGGAATACCTTATTAAAAATCTCAAATCCCGTTTTTCATGGTGCTAACGATAGATTAGGATACGTTGTAGAGGTTTTTGTTGATGCAAAAACAACTTTTCTGTTTTCGTCGGATGTTGAAGGCCCAATCCATGAACATCAGCTCGAATTCATGCTTGAATGCGATGCTGAAACGGTTTTCATTGATGGGCCTATGACGTACATGCTCGGATACAGATATTCAGCCAAAAATTTTGAGAATTCTGTTAAAAACATGAAAAGGTTAATTGAGAAAACATCAATCAAAAATCTAATTTTAGACCATCATTTGACAAGAGATTTGAAGTGGAGAGAAAAACTCAAGGAAGTCTTTGAATTTGGAGAGAAGAATGGTGTAAAAGTACTTTCTGCTGCTGAATTTGTTGGCAGAGAAGATGATCTGCTTGAAGCAAAAAGAAAGGAGTTGTACAAAAAGTATCCAGTGAAATAAATTTTTAGATATGAATAAAATCTGTTTAGGCTAAACTGCTTAAATGAATAAAGCCTATTGAATATTTATTTCTTAACTTTTAGAAATTCTCTCAATTCTTTCTTATTCCTCGATTCATCTATTACATGGCTTATTTCTGTTAGAAAGAAAAATCGAAGTAGTTACAACCTTCAGAATTGGTATAGCTTTCAATGTCGTGTATTTTGCAATCTTCCTGACTTTCCTTGAAGCGTAAAACTTCGTTTTACTGTCCTTTACAAGTCTTACTAAAAACTTTTTTAATTTTATGAATGTATAATATTAGTCTTATTGAATAACCTTTCAGTTAGAATTAAGGAGAATCAAAAAGAATGGAAATTGAAAATGAAAATATTAAAAACTAAATCAGCCGTAACCGACAAACGTCTTGGCTGAGACTCTCGCTCTTTCCTGCTTGGCTTTCTCTTCAAATCTTTCGTAGAAGCTCAACATTGTCTCGCTAACACTTGGTCTGATCTTCTTCAACGCTTCTTCAAAATGCCTCATTTCTATTCTTTCGATATTCAAATCTTCCCTCAATGCAAGCATCACAGCCTCTCTACAAATCGCCTCGATGTCTGCCCCAACGTATCCTTCTGTCAACTCAGCCAACACGTCTATGTCAACGTCATCTGCCAGCGGCATGTCTCTCGTGTGAATCTTAAAGATTGCAATTCTGCTCTTCTTATCTGGAGGTCTTACATAAACAAGTCTGTCAAATCTGCCAGGTCTCAACAAAGCTGGATCTAATATGTCGGGTCTGTTTGTGGCACCTATCACCATTACACCCTGCAACTCCTCCAATCCGTCCATCTCTGTCAATATTTGGTTCAAAACCCTTTCAACTGCTCTGCTACCCTCATCAACACCTCTAAGCTGTGCGATTGCATCAATCTCGTCAAAGAATATTATGGACGGAGCTACCTGTCTTGCCTTTCTGAATATCTTTCTAACAGCTTTCTCACTCTCTCCTAACCACTTACTAAGCAATTCGGAACCTTTAACGCTTATGAAATTAGCCTGTGTCTCATTAGCAACAGCCTTGGCAATCAAAGTCTTACCTGTTCCTGGGGGGCCAAATAGCAAAACACCTTTAGGTGGTCTGATACCAAACTTCTTGAACTTCTCTGGGAATTTCAAGGGCCATTCAACAGCCTCAACTATCTCCCTTTTAACATCCTCTAACCCGCCAACGTCCCTCCACGTGACCCTTGGAATCTCAACAAAAACCTCTCTCATCGCTGAAGGTTCTACACCTTTCAACGCCTCTCTAAAGTCGTCCATTGTAACCCTAATAGATTCCAAAATCTCTGTAGGAATTTCATCACTGTTTAAATCAATCTTTGGTAAGTATCTCCTTAAAGCCTTCATTGCTGCCTCCTTACACAAAGCCTCAATATCTGCTCCAACAAATCCGTGAGTTTGATCCGCTAAACCCTTTAACATCGCTTTGGCGATTTCTCTTTCTAAATCATCTATCTTTTCTTTAGGCATCAGATTTACGATTATTCTCCTCACTTCTTCCTCAGTCTCGGCCTCCCTAACCTCATCGTAGATAAATTCGATTAAATTGACTCCTTCAACATCGTTATCCTCCCTGAACGTCTTTAACATGGCTTTCAAAGCCTCCAAGACGAACTCTCTATCGTATTTTGGCTCTAGAGGCATGTTTCTTGTATGGATTTGTAGAATTTCATATCTACCCTCTCTATCCGGCACTCCAATTTCAATTTCCCTATCAAATCTACCGGGTCTTCTTAAAGCAGGATCAACCGCATCTATCCTGTTCGTTGCACCAATGACTATAACTTGCCCCCTCTCCTCCAGACCATCCATCAGCGTTAAAAGCTGAGCAACAACCCTCCTCTCAACCTCTCCAGTCACTTCTTCCCTCTTTGGAGCGATTGAATCGATCTCGTCAATGAAAATTATGGATGGAGAGTTTTCCTTAGCTTCCTCAAAGATTTCCCTCAGCCTCTGCTCCGACTCACCATAAAACTTACTCATGATTTCTGGTCCGTTTATCGTGTAGAATGATGCCCCGATCTCATTAGCAACAGCCTTAGCAATCAAAGTCTTACCTGTTCCTGGGGGGCCAAATAACAAAACTCCCTTTGGCGGTTCAATCCCCAAACGCTGGAATAATTCTGGATACCTCAATGGCAGTTCAATAACTTCTCTAACTTTCTGTAACTCCTCCTTTAACCCACCAATGTCTTCATAAGTAACACCAGCCTTTCCAAACCTTTCAAAACCCTTAGCAGGTCTGTCCCTGTAGATCACCTTTGTTGTTTCATCGATCACAACTGCTGTCTTGGGCTCTGTTTTTATGGCAACAAAGACCAAAGCTTGATTCTGCTGAACATGCCTACCAAATCCGGCTAAGGCAGGAGCACCTACAAGAGGTATCAAATCTCCTTCAACAAGTGGTCTTTTCAAGAGTTGGTGTTTTAAATACTCTCCAATATCCATTCCGTAAACTCTGAAATCCATTTTTCTTAGAGGGGCAAGAATAACAATCCTTGCTGGCTGAAAATCGGTTTTTCTAATCTTGACAACATCGCCAACACCAACACCAGCATTTTCCCTAATAAACCTATCAACCCTGATTATACCTTTACCCCAATCCCTTTTTGGCGCTCTCCAGACCTTTGCAACAGTCTTTCTCTTTCCTTCAATCTCTATGACGTCGCCAGGAGACATCTGTAATCTTAGCATTGCATCCGGATCCAATCTGGCAATACCTCTGCCAGAATCACTCGGATAAGCCTGATTTACTTTAAGTGAGAGTTCCATTTTATCACCCATGTATATGATTGTGATTAAACGTATAAAAAGGCTTGTGGTAATTTCATGAGGTAGTAAGAGGTAGCAAGAAAGAAAAATGCAAACACCGAAAGTTAAATCTAATTCAGAATGAGTTGGTTAAGATGAAGTTGCAGAGTGGCAGTAAATGCATAGACTCGTTGCTTGGGGGTGGAATTGAGACTGGAACGATTACGCAGATTTACGGCGGAAGTGGAACGGGGAAAACATCAATTTGCCTAATGTTCAGCTACAACACAGCAAAAAACTGGAAGGTTGCATACCTTGATACAGAAGGATTGTCTGGTGAGAGGGTTAAGCAGATATTTGTTGATGAGAGCCTTTTAAACAATGTATTTATCTATGAAATCTACGATTTCAAGCAGCAGAGTGTGGCAATTAAAAAATTATCGAAATTGTGTTCAAATGAAAACGTAAAGCTTGTTGTTGTGGATTGCTTCACATCTCTATATAGAAGTGAGTTGGAATATGAATCTAAGCAGATAAAGATTAAGAGAGAACTCATATCTCAGCTAACTTATCTGTTAGGTTTGGCAAGAAAGCACGATATGGCTGTTTTAATAACCAATCAGATGTACACTGATGTTAGAAATGGCATTGATAAGCCATTGGGAGGTCCAAGCTTGGATCATTTGACAAAGGTTGTAATCGGACTTGAAAGGCTAAATAGAAAGAGAAGGGCTGTTTTAGTTAAACACAGGTGGATGGCTGAAGGTTTGAGTTGTGAATTTGTCATTACAGACAGGGGAATTGAACCCTGATTTGCAGTTTAATAACCTTCAAGTATTTCTAAGACCCTTTCCATCCTTTTTATGTGTTCCCTAACCTTCTCAGTCATCTCCCTTTTATCCAACTCAATTCCACCAAGCGAGAACATGGCATCGTAGTAATGGTTACTAAAGTCAAGTTCAAATCTTTGCAAAACAAAAAAGAGCATTCCAAGATTCATCAACATCCTAATGTGAGTCATTAAACGCCTTTTCGCATCGTTAACCTCGTATCCCCTCGAAGTTGGAGCTATCTTAACCAAATCGACCAACTTTTTTAATCCTTCCTCTAATGTTATCTCACCCCAAAATATGTCGTTTAAAATTGGCTCAACGTTCTCTTCCCAAAATTTTGTGTTCTCTTCAACACTTTCAGATGGCATGGTTATAATTGATTATGTATTAGATTAAAAACTTGTGTTCAATTTTTTATTACATCAATTTCTTTAACCACTGATCAGCAAGAAATCCCCAATCTTTAGATTGTTGGGATGAATTGCGTCCAATCCTAAAACTTTTTCCTCAACAAATAACTTTGAGTGGGTGGGGCATTTAGCGCTCTGCGCTA
>QMZC01000131.1 GCA_003662995.1 Archaeoglobales archaeon | reverse complement strand
AGGTGGTAAAAAAGGGGTGGATTGGATACGTTTACATGGCTGAAAATCCGATAACTGTTTTGAGAAAATTAAAATCCAAGATAATAAAAGAGATCGAAAACTTGGAGAAGATGCTCGAATGAACTCTGCAATTTTTGTTAAAAAAGATGAGAGACGCTAAAATTGTTTACAAATTTGAATAATGTTTTTTTTAGATAAAATATAAAAAACATAATAAATTTCTCTGCTTAAAGGAAGAATTTGAATTGCAAAAGTAATGTTGAAAGGCATTTTAAAAATTAAAAATTGAGAATTGGTGTCAAACTGGAAAACTTAAAAACTGTTTGTAGCTAAAAGGCTAAGATGGCGGCAAAGGAGGAAAAAATTGTAACAGCCAAGGACATAGCAGAGAAAATGGAGAGAGTGAAACATAAAATTGCTGTTGGTAGTGGCAAAGGTGGAGTTGGAAAGTCAACAGTCACGGCTTTGTTGGCTGTGCATCTTGCCAGAAATGGCAAAAAGGTCGGTATTTTTGATGTTGACTTTTTTGGTCCAAGCATCCCGAAATTTTTCGGTGTTGACAGAAAGTATTACGAATTTATTGCAAGAACAGTTGGTTTATCTCCAGTCCACAGCGAAAAGTATGGAATTGAAATTGTTTCAATCCACTTCGCCTTGTGGAGGAAAGAGACGCCAGTGATGTGGAGGGGGGAGAAAATAAATGCTGTTATCAGAAGTTTTTTGGGGGGAGTTGACTGGGATGATGAATTGGATTATTTGCTCTTCGATTTGCCCCCTGGAACTGGGGATGCAATTCTAACTGTAATTGACTTTGTGGAGCTTGACGGATTGCTTATCGTCACAACTCCTCAGGATTTATCCACTTTTGTTGTTGAAAAGACGATAAAGATGGTTAAAGAGACAGAAACTGATATTTTAGGAATTGTTGAAAATATGAGCTACTATAAGTGCCCTGAATGTGGAGTAAAAAATTATCTGTTTGGGAAAAGTAAAGTTTCTGAGATGGCTGAGGAATACGGTATTGGGGTTGTTGCCGAAATTCCTTTGGATTTAAAGCTAATCAAACTTGCTGAAAGGGGAAGGATAGAGGATTATCCATACGATTACTTTGAGGGATTTTTGCTTGACTCCCCCAGTTGAGCTTGCAATTTTTACAATATTGATTTTTTCTTCACTCTTTGTAGAATACGGGATCTTTTTTAAATTCAACTCTAAATCCACGATCTATTAAGAATTTCCAAGATTTTTTTCCTTCACCGTGTAAAAGCAACTCCAGTAAATCCGACTCCTCATCAACGTCTATGCTTGAATAGAACGAGTCGAATATCTTACAACTTAGCCCCAACTCCTTGGCCATCTTTACGTGTTTGAAAAAGCTCCCGTAATGGTATGAAACCCTAAACTTGCTGTTTCTTACCAAAAGCATGTTCGTCCCACCTTTTCTGCCTGGAGCAACAACTACGTCAGCCTCCTCATTAAAGAATCTATCAACAACTTCTCTGTTGAGCAAAGGTAAATCGGACATGATTATGGCTATTTCTTTTTCCTCATCGATTAACGAATTTACCGCATCATCCAAACTTCTTTCATCAATTAATACTCGCAAATTTTTTGCCGTAACTTTGTCAAAGTCTATATCTATGCTTTCTGGAGTAACAATTAAAATCTCCATATCGGGCATCGCATCAATAACGTCGAGCAACATGGACTTGGCAAAATTTACCCTCTCCTCCTCATTCAATAGGTTGGATAATCTTGATTTTGGATTTCTGGCTTTGAAGGGAATTACAATTTTCATGTGCTTTGTGATACAACTCATTTAATAAAAAGTATGGTTTTTGAGATTTTTCGAAGTCTAAGGATGATGATTGAAACAAATCTTAGGAAAGCTAATATATTCTTTTACCATCATTCATGCGATGGAAACGATTACTTCTGAGGAGATGGCTGTTATAGATAGAAATTGCGAGTACTATGGACTTTCAACTTTTCAGTTAATGGAAGCTGCTGGAAAAGGATTGGCAGATGAAGTTTTAAAGAGATTTGATTCTGGCAAACTCTGTATCTTTGCTGGTTTGGGAAACAATGGAGGAGATTCATTTGTTGCCGCTCGCTATCTGAAAGACTTTGAAATAGACATTTTCTTGATGGGCAGAGCTAACAACATAAGAACAGAGATTGCTAGAAGGAACTTTGAAGTGCTAAAGCTATCAAACTACAACGTTGTAGAGATGGTTGATTCAACAATGCTCGATGGGATTGAAGATTATGACATAATAATCGATGGAATGCTTGGTACAGGTGTTAAGGGCAGATTGAGACAACCCTATGCTAAAGCTGTTGAGAAAATAAATTCGTCAAAAGCTTTTGTTGTTGCAGTTGACGTACCCACAGGCTTAAATCCTGATACTGGCGAATACGTTGAGGCTGTAAAGGCAGATTTAACGGTTACGTTTCACAAAGCGAAACCGGGATTACTCAAAGCAAAGGAAGTTGTCGGAGAAGTTGTTGTTAAAGATATAGGAATTCCGAAATTGCTTGAAAGGTTAGCGGGACCTGGAGACGTTGCTAAGGTTTACAGGAGGTTTAGGGATTCACACAAAGGGATGCACGGCAAAGTTTTAATTGTTGGCAATGAGTACACGGGAGCTCCAGCCTTAGCGGCTTTGGCAGCATATCACACGGGCGTTGATATCGTAACTTTAGCAGTTCCAGAATCAATTAAAAACGTTGTTGCATCCTTTTCTCCAAACCTGATTGTTAAATCGTTAAAAGGTGAAAAGCTAAGCTTGGAAAATTTGGATGAGATAGTGGAATTGACAAAGCAGCATCATGTTTTCGTTATTGGAATGGGTGCTGGTAAGTACAAAGAAGTAGTTGAATTAACAAATGAAGTACTTAAGCATGCAAGTAAAGCTGTATTGGATGCTGACGTATTAGTTAAGGGCATTGAAATTCCAAGTAACTGTGAATGCATACTAACACCGCACAAAGGTGAGTTTAAGAGGTTGTTCGGTTTTGATGCTAATGATGTTGAAAACGTAAAGAATGCTGCAAGGAATGTTAATGCCACAATTCTGCTTAAAAGCAGCGAAGACGTAATTTCAGATGGCGTTAGGATAAGGACGAATAAATCGGGGAATGTAGGGATGACTGTCGGTGGAACCGGTGATGTTTTAGCTGGAGTTGTATCAGCATTCTTTTGCTTAAACGACGCATTCTGGAGTGCAAGTGCCGCTGCCTTTGTCAATGGGAAGGCTGGAGATATGTGCTTTGAAGAAATGGGTTACAATTATACGGCTGTTGACGTTATCAAAAAAATTCCGTTTGCAATTAAGGAGTGTCTAAACTTATGATGGATTGGGTCTATGAGAAAATGAGGCTGGTTAAGAAGGTGTGCAAGGAAGTGGAGCTTGAAAGTGTAGCCGTGTTTTTGCCAATGGAGTACAAAAGCGCCGTCTTGATAAATGAACTATCAAAAGTTACAGACGTTTATCCTTTCGTTGTTGATGACCCGACAACAAAGAAGGATGCCTTAGAATGGCTAAAAGCCAATGTAGATGTTTTTGAGTTGGATGAACTTAAGAGTGTTGATGCAAACTACTTCTTGGATTGTGCTGCAGTGCTAACAAGAAAGGCGAGAAGGCTTGGGATGTTGGATAGGGTTAAAGGAGTTGTAGAACTAACAAAAACTGGAGTGGAAATTTTGAAGAATTTTAAGATTAAAGCTATTTCCATTGACAATTCAACAATAAAAGGAATGGGAGAGAATATTTACGGAACGGCTTTGGGATTGATTGATGGATTGCTCAGGTTAAATTTATACTTGCCGGACAAAACAATTGCTATCGTGGGTTTTGGCAGGGTTGGAGAGGGATGTGCCAAGATTTTAAAGAGTTTGGGATGCAGGGTTTTAATCGTTGAAAAAGACAAAGAAAGGAAGTTTATAGCAAGAATGCAGGGTTTTGAGGTTGTGGAGATGGATGGACTGATTAATGCCGATATAGTAATAACTTGTGTGGGGGCAAAGGAAGTTATCAACGATAAGACGATTGACTTCATTAAAAATGGAGCAATACTCTGCAATATGAGCGCAGTTAGAGATGAGATAAAGTTCAGCTTAAAGCCAACAAATCTTGGCTTTGTTGATAAGTACGAAGTTGCTTCAAAGCACTTTTACGTTGTTGTTGAAGGATACGCAATCAACCTTGCTCTAGGATACGGTACGGCAATAGAGGTCATGGACAGAACTTTTGCAGCAGCAATCTATGCTTTGGAGTACGTTATGAAAAAAGACTTTGATGGATTAATTGCACTGCCAAATGAGATAGAAAGGAGGGTTTTGGAGTTGGAAGATTAAAAGATTAACTTTGATACAATTTGCTTTTTTGGTGTATAAAGAGTGTAAAGATACCTCTTAAGGCAAATTTCAGGGGTTAAAGGCTCTTACAATTGTTTACATAGCTAAGTGATTTTTGCTTTACATTTCCCCAGTTCGTACAAACTTAGTGGTAGTAAGTCGAAATAGGGTTGAAAGATACAGGGAGAAAATTGAGTACATAATTGAAGCGCTGAGTGAAATACCTGAAAAGCCTGAAAAACCGATTGAGATTAGCGGGACTTTTTACAATCTGCTCACAGCGATAGAATCTTGAAAAAATTCGTAGAACGTGTTGAGAATGTTCTGGAAAAATTTGATGAGATAAAAGAGGATTTAATGCCCATTTCGGATTATGAAGTAGTTCTCTTTGGATCTTATGTAACGGGAGGATTCAGAGAGAGTTCTGACATTGATGTGGCGGTGATAACAAGATTGAAGGATGTGGAAGAGAACGTTCGGATTCAGAAAAGTCTCTTCGGTAAAGTTAAGTCGATTTACGATGTCAGGGTGTTTGAACTGCTATCCCTGAAAGTTAAAGCATTGGTCATTGATAATTATATGGTCGTGTTTGGTGATGAGCTCGACATCTCAGAGTACTTTTACCGGCGTAGAAAGATGTGGGAGGATTTTAAGCACAGGATAAGCTATCACAAAAGTTACAAAGAGAAGATAGAGGCAATTGAAAGAGGTAAAAAGTTGCAGGAGATTTTAAAAGACTAATTATAGATTTACGATAACAAAGTCATAAACTGAGCTTTAAAGATGCGTATTTTATCTTGGACTTTGTTAATCGATTACATAGTTTCCAGTTTTTGCCTTTTTTGGTTTTGTTTAATTTTTCAACGGTTTTTGGATTTAGAGAGATAGAAGTTTCCAATTTAATATTATTATACATAAATTTTTATCAAATTTTGACAAAACAGGAGTTTGGTGGACTTGTTAAGTTATATGCTACAAAAGTTTGTATCTAACTTCAAGCCTTTAATACAACTCATAAAGTTCCAGTCCCCCTTTCACACATGGTTCTTTAAAATCTCCATCGAGAGAGATTAGATATTTAGTAGCTTACAGGTTGCCAGAATTAAGGCATCGTTTGGTAGCAATCCATATTTCTTCATGAATTCAAAAGCTAAATTTCTGATGTCTTTGTTAATCTCCAGTTCTTCAAAAACTTCAAAAAGCATGAAAAGCTCTTCAAGCTCTATTTTTCTCAACAATTAACTTTGGGTTCTTCTTAAGCTCGTAGCTTTTCTTTCCAGTTATCGCCTTAAGGTAAACCATAAAGACTTCGCTGAAAACAATAGCATTCGAACAAAGCCTGAATTTGTTTCTAAGTTCGGACAAATCTAACTTACCTTCAAGATGGTTGAGTATAATGTTGGTGTCAACAAAGGCTTTCAAACTCCCCATTCGTCTTCTACCTCTTCGAGCAATCTCTCAAGATTCTTGCTTTTAAACTTCCTATAGAGCTTTTTTAAGTTATACTCCAGCATTATCTCTCTTTCCAGTTTCTCAATTACTTTTATCTAAATCAACCTGTTTCAGAATTTCTTCTGGAATTTTAAGCTTGACTGTAATTTCGCACATTCCCAACACCTAAACAGTTTATTTACATAGAACTATTTAAGGATTCTCTGTTGTTGGATTCAGAGATCTTTATTGCTCTCAATAACGCTCAAAGGGTTAGATTGTCCCTTCTCACTTTTTACTAAATTTAACCCTGAATTTCGGGTTTCCACATATAGTTTAAGGATTGTGGTTTATTTACATCTCCAACTATATTTATATTAGCTTACAATAGTTTAAGCCCGTAGTTCGTGAGTCTTTCGAAATGTTTTCTATTTTCAGTCCAGAGAACAAGATTTTTGGAGATTGCCGTTGCAGCAATGAGCAAATCTGCATCTTCTATTAATCTTCCCTCTTCCT
>QMZC01000130.1 GCA_003662995.1 Archaeoglobales archaeon | reverse complement strand
CTCTGTTAGTTTTTCCTCTTCTCTTGTGTCTTACAATGTACCTTATCTTCCTCTCTGTCAATCTGCCGTAACCCATCAGTTGTTTGAGGGTATTTAAAGTCAAATTTTTTGGGACTATACATGTTTCTGTATTTGCTGAATTTGTTCATCTCTCCATCAACTTTGCCACCACTATGCTCAATTCATACATTAAAACAACCAAAGCCAGAACAACAATCTGACTTAAGCCTGTGATGTCCATCGTAATGTTCGTTGCCAACAGAAAAACGGCTATGTAAACTATCAGTCTCTTATCCTTCAGCCATTTGGATGTTATCAGTTCAAGTTTTACGGCTATTGCAGCTAAAACCGGAATTTGCAAAGCCAATCCAAAAGCCATGAATATTTTAAATGCACCATAAAGGGTTTTTTTTGCTGATAAAAACGGATACGCCCCCAGATAGGGCATTGTCGCAAGACTGTAAACCTTGGGTATCACAACAAAGTAAGCCAAAGCACAGCCAATCAAAAACAGAAGGTACGAAAAAGGTAGAAATATCTTCAAAAACCTCCTTTCATGTGGATACAAACCTGGTTTGGCGAATAAATAAAATTCGTAAACGATGTAAGGATAGATTACAAAAAACGTAATAACAAAAGAAAATGTAAGTTCTGCCAATATCCATTCTGTTGGAGAATAAACGTAGATGTTCAGCTTTTCATGGAACACTTCCATCCAGAACTTTTTTATCAACATTCCTGAACGTGTGAAGATCGACGCCATTCCTATTAGCAAGGCAATTGAAATTCTGACCGTTCTCTTTTTCAACTCTGCTAAATGTTCCCTCAGTTCCATTTCTCTGTCTTCGGGAGGTTCTGCAAATTCCACAGGGATTGTAGGGTTAGCAACAAATAACGTTATCGTTAGAATGTTCTATGTTTTTAGAATGCTTAGGAAAAACTTTCAGTAAGTAGGAATGGGGTAGCGATTTGTGTGCTTATAGCGGGGCGTGGATTTGAACCACGGATCTGCGGGTTATGAGCCCGCCGGGATTTCCTAGCTACCCCACCCCGCTTCAATTATATTTGCTTGGTTTCGATATTTAAGTTTTGAGGTAATCTATATCCGATTTCGAAAAGCTTAATAAAGTCGCATAGACTTTTGGCTATGCAAAATAAGTTTGCTCTGATTTTGATTTTAATTCTTGCAGTGTTAATTGCTGGATGCAATCAGGAAATGCAAAGGGGCGAGCAAGAGGCACAAAAAATAAAGCTGAGAATTGGCATTCTACCAATAGAAGACTCGTTACCGATAGTTGTGGCGAAAAACGAGGGTATATTTGAGAAGTATGGGTTGGATGTGGAAGTAATAAAGTTTCAAAGTGCTTTTGAAAGGGATACAGCGTTAATTGTTAAGGAAATAGATGCAGCAATCACAGACCCAATTGCGGTAATACTGCTCAGCAAAAACTACAAAATTAAAATCGTGTCATTATGCTTAGGAAAAAATCCAGATGAGGGGGTATTTGCAATTTTGGCAAGTCCAAATTCAAGCATAACTTCAATTGAGGATTTAAATGGAAAAACGATAGCAATTTCGAGCAACACGATAATTGAATACGTGACAGACAAATTGTTGAACCATTACAACATTAAAGCCGAAAAGGTTGATGTAAAGCAAATACCTCTTCGCCTACAGATGTTGCTAGACGATAAAGTTGATGCAGCAACACTACCAGAACCTCTAGCAAGCTTTGCCGTGTATAAAGGGGCTAAGTTAATAGTTTCGGATGCTATGCTAAACAGAAGTGTGAGCCAAACAGTTATAGTGTTCAGAGACGGTTATATTGTGGAGAATGAAAATGAAAGGGTTGTTGAGAATTTTTTGAATGCTTACAATGAAGCGGTAGATAAAATAAACTCAGATCCTAGCAAATATAGGGACTTGTTTATTGAAATTGCCAGAATTCCGAAGCCCATAGCCCAGCAATATAAAATGCCCAAATATCCGAAAGCTGAGATGTATCCAGAAAGTTATTACAACGAGGTCTTGGAGTGGGTTGAAAGCAAGGGATTGATTCAGAAAAGTGTCAGATACGAGGATGTGATTTACAAACCCGATTAAGGCAAAAATGACAAAAGCTATTGAGGCTATAAACATCTCAAAGGTGTATTCGAACGGAGTCAAAGCTTTGGAAAATGTTACGTTTAGTGTTGAGAAGGGTGAGAGTTGTTCAATAATTGGCCCCTCAGGCTGCGGAAAAACAACATTGCTTTTCATTTTTTCAGGCATTTTAAAACCAACAACTGGTAAAGTTTTGATAGATGGTAGTGAAATTGACAAACCAAGAAATACTGCTTTGATTCTACAAGACTTTGGACTGTTTCCATGGAAAACCGTCTATGAAAATGTGTGTTTGGGATTAAAAATTAGGGGAGTGGAGAAGAATAAGCAAAAAAAGATAGTTGAGAAATTGTTGAAAGATTTAGGACTACAGGATTTCAGAAATTCTTATCCTAAGGAGTTATCAGGGGGAATGCAACAGAGAGTAGCAATAGCGAGAGCTTTGGCTTTAAATCCAGAAATAATGCTAATGGATGAACCCTTCTCATCCCTAGACGCATTAACGAGGGAGAAACTTCAAAACTTTTTGTTGGAGTTGCAGAATAAAGACAGCATTACCACAGTGTTGGTTACACACAACATCGAGGAGGCTGTGTTCTTGGGTAAGAAAATAGTGATTTTATCTCCACGCCCAGGGAAAGTTGTTAAAATAATTGACAACGAGGAAATGGGGGATGTTGAATACAGGAACAAAAAGGGGTTTTTTGAGAAATGTCGGGAAGTGAGAAAAAGCATAAGCTTAGTTATTTAATCGCCGCTTTGATTTTAATCATTGTTTGGAATGCTGTATCATGTTTAATCAATTCTCCGGCAATTCCAAATCCATACGTTGTTTTTTTATCCTTCACTCAGCAATTGAAGCAAGACTTACCACAGCATTTTCTTATTAGTGCCTATCGTGTCATTTACTCGATTTTGTTAGCATTATCTTTAGCAATTCCAATTGGTTTGTCAGCTCATGAAAAAAGAATTGATAGTTTTGTTGCTCCGTTTATCTATCTGTTGTATCCAATCCCGCACATAGTCTTTTTACCCCTGATCATCCTCTTTTTCGGAATAGGAGATTTGTCTAAGATAATTTTGATAGCCTTAATCGTTTTCTTTCAAATTTTAGTTACAACGAGGGATGCTGCTAGAAGTGTAAACGAATACTACATATATTCTTTGCTTTCGCTGGGAGCAACAAAGAAGGATATTTACAAGCACGTTGTTTTTCCATTTGTTCTGCCAAAAATACTGACAGCTTTGAGAATTGGAGTTGGTACAGCCATCGCTGTTTTATTTTTTGCCGAATCATTTGCCACAAACGAGGGTTTAGGGCATCTAATAGTAGATTCATGGGATAGGGCAGACTACCCAAGTTTGTATGCTGGAATCGTTTCGATGGCATTACTTGGATTCATACTCTACTCAATCTTAGAGTTTGTGGAAAAGAGGGTTTGTAGGTGGATGTGATGGGTTTAGTTGTAAAATTATGGACAAGTTTGAGTTGAAAAGTTATTTGTTAGTGAGAAAAGTTAAGTTTACTAGTGGGTAAGAAGTTATTGGATTTGAGATAAAATCTTGTAAAACTAAAGCAATTCTTAATCATTAATCAGTTAAATTTTTAGGTTACTATAAACTTTTCTTTAATTTATGAATACCAAATATTTAAGTAGTCGTTTGATAAATTAAAATGGGTGATAAAATGGTAGATTTTTTACTTAATGATGAACAGAAAGCAATTAGAGATGCTGCAAGGGAGTTTGCTGAGAAAGAGTTTCCGCCTGTAGCTGAAAAATATGACTTGAATGAGGAATACCCATGGGATATTTACAAAAAGGCAGTAAAGCTTGGGTTTATTGGGATGAGCATTCCAGAGAAGTATGGTGGACAGGGATTGAAGACTTTGGATGCTTGCTTGGTTGTTGAAGAATTCTTCAGGGTTGATGCCGGCATCGGGATGATTTTAGCAGCAACCTTTGGCTCAGAAATGATAATGATGTTTGGAAATGAAGAGCAGAAGGAGAAATACCTACCACCACTTGCGGAAGGAAAGCAGATATGCGGTGCGGCTTTTACTGAGCCTGCAGCGGGAAGTGATGTTGCAGGTATTCAAACTAAAGCCATAAAAGATGGTGATGAATACGTAATAAATGGCACAAAAACGTTTATAACCAACGGAACGGTTGCGGATTGGTTTGTGGTTTTAGCAAGAACTGATCCGGAAGCTAAGAAGAGACATGAGGGGATGAGCGTTTTTGTTGTTGAAGCTGATAGAGAAGGTGTGGAAAGGACAAAGATAAAGAACAAACTTGGCATCAGGGCGAGTGATACAGCAGAATTATCGTTTAAGAATGTGAGGGTGCCAAAAGAAAATCTGATTGGGATTGAAGGAAATGGTTTCTTCCAAGCAATGATGTTCTTCAACACAACCAGAATTCCAGTTGCATTTCAAGCTGTTGGTCTTGCCCAAGGAGCTTTTGAGCTGGCTTTTGCCTATGCAAAACAGAGGGAATTGTTTGGAAGAAAGCTGATAGACTTCCAAGTTACGCAGGACAAGTTTGCCAGAATGAGAACGATGATCGAGGCTGCAAGGTTGTTGGCGGTGCAAGCAGCCATCCAAGCCGATACAGGAATGCCCGACCCAGGCTTAACGGCTATGGCTAAGTACTTTGCTGGCAAAGCTGTTGTTGAGGTGGTTGATGAGGCTTTGCAAATTCATGGTGGCTATGGATACATTGGTGAATATCCAATATCGAGGTATTACAGAGATGCAAAGATTATGGAAATCTACGAAGGAACAAAGGAAGTTGAGAAGGAGATAATTGCAAGGTCTTTGATGGGTAAAATGCCGTCTAAGATTGCTGTGTTGAGGAAGCCACCATACATGTGAGGCGATAACATGAGCGAAGCCAAAGATTTGATAAAAAAGATGGTTGAGTTGGGAAATCAGGATGAAGAAATAAAGAATTTGCTGAAAGGTTGGAATGGTGTCATCCAATACATATTGAATGGAGAGGAATTTTACGTGAAATACAACGAAGACGGAACAGCGGAGCTTATAGATGGCAAGGCAGAAAATCCAAACTTTACAATAATTGCAACGCCAGAATACTGGCTTGATGTGTTGAAGGGCAAAGAAGACGCAGTAATAGGTTTTATGCAGGGTAAATACAAAATAGAGGGTAATTTTATGGAGGCTCAAAAGCTTGCATCAGTTTTGAAAAAGTTTGAGGGTAAATTATAATTTTTTATTTTTTTATTTCAATATCTTTAATTCCGCCTTTAATTTCCTCAACCTTAGCCTTTGGTTTCCTTCTATTGAAGACGTAGTCCTTTGCAGCAACAATCAACTCGCAGTAAGGTGGGCAATCACCTCCAACAAGGATACTTGATGAATTAAACCCATAGCAAAAATCCCTGTTGTTGCACATGAGCATTCTGACACTTTTTGTGACAGGATCAACGGCAATAACCGCCTTTAAATATTTCTTTGACACAACCACTGTTTTTATTTGCTTGTCTTCCAGTTCTAAAACCACCTTAAACACCTCCACCATTTTCTAACAGATTTGAACATAAACTACACAATACTTCCATAAACTTCCTTGAGATAGTCAACAACTCTCCTGCCCAATTCTGTGATTCTGTAATACTTGTATCTATTAATATTACTAATCTCAACCAACCCTAATCCGATTAATGAGCTATTTCCATTGTACCTGTTGCCCATACCCCTTAAACACCCCAAAACATTGGATGGATCGCTTCTAATCATTCTCGCAATATTTGCAGCATAATCGGCATTGGGATGAATTGAATTGAGATAAAACAGAACCCTCTTCTTTAAAACACTCTTGTTTAATGCTCTAACGATTTGCGGATCTATTGTTACAAGTAATCCCAAACTGTTCATATCTATCACCTCTATGATTGTTATAGTAGTAATCATCGGTATATTAATTCTTTTTGGATATTGGAGTATAAACTATGACATATATCATTAAATAATAAATTATTTTTACTGTGATTAATGATTGGAAAATGCTGAGTTTTGCGAACACATTTCAATGTGCTAATTTTCTACAAGTATTGCAAATCATGTCTTACATCTTCACTTACACATACACCTACATACAAACCAAAGCAAAACCCATAAATAGTTAATGGTAATGACAATAATTACAATAATTACAATTGGGTGATTGGAATGATGCAAGTTGCAAGGGGTG
>QMZC01000129.1 GCA_003662995.1 Archaeoglobales archaeon | reverse complement strand
GAGATCAGACTGCGACCTCATGCATGCAATCTGCTACGGGCTTGCAGCACACAATCAAGGTAGAGGTAGCAGGCGACATGAAGCTCAGGAGTGGTTCAGAGAGTGCAGGAATTTGGCTTATGAGGTGCTGAAATGTTAACACTTTCAATTTTATTCGTTAACGCAAATATGTTAACACTGCGTCAACCGTTAACGCATTCCGCAAGAGTGCCCATCCTCAACACCATAATTAAATATAATATGGGGTGATAAAAAACTTAAGATTTTCTTTCTTTATTTTATTAAATTTACATAGAATTAGTTGTTAAGATAATTAAGTAATAGGAGTGAGATAAAAATGGAGAGGAAAGATGAGAATCGAAGTAGTGTGGAGAAGGAGAAGATGAAAAATAAATCGAGTGGGGAGTTGACGGATACCCCTTCGCAGAGCGTTAACGAAGGTAAATTTGTTAACACAGAGTTAACACATTCCAAATTTAGGGGTTTTAACAGTATTTCATTAAGAGTTGATGAACCGGGATCAAGGAGACACAGGCAAAAAGCTGAAGAAATTGCAAAGAAGTTTAATAAATTTAGATTTCGTGAAATTCTCGACATCTATGAGTTTTGCTATGATTTCGTTGAAAATCTCTCCTCAAGATTAGGTGTACCGTTATTCAAAGTTCCTGAAGAAGTTGAGAAATACATCCCACAGGATGAGACGGTAATAATTGGGATTAGGCTTAACCAATTTCTTGATGATATCAAACTTAATGGGGAAACAAGAAAAGATCTCGAGAAAGTAATTTACAGACTGATCTTCGATGCAAAAATTAGAAAAAAGCCGTTGAAAGATATTAGTAGAATTTTGGCTCTTATTGAAGATCTGTGAGGTGATATTTTGAAGGAAGACACTCGTAGCCTGCACGAGGTTATGAACATGCTCGATCATGAGATCCCCCCACGAATCAATGCAATTAACAGAGCCCTTGCATCAGATAACTATGCCGTAGCTTGTGGATGGGCCAGACAATTATCAAAAATATTTGAAGCGATGGCTGACAAACTCGAAGATCTGCTTTTCAAAACATGCCCCAAATGCGGTAGTAGAGCAGAGGTTTGCAGGGAATGCATGTTTCCGGAGATAAGTGAACCCTGCGAACTTACTCCAATGCCCGGTCATTGTTACTATTGTACACGACATAGGAAATTCGTATGTGGTTATAGATGAGGGCCCTGAAAGTTATCGATCTCTTTTGCGGCTGCGGCGGATTTTCATTAGGATTTGATTATGCAGGATTCGAGATCATCTACGCTCTCGACAACTGGGAAACTGCATGCAAGAGTTATCAGGTTAACTTCCCACAAGTTGATATCTATTGTGAGGACGCTTTGAATGTCAAACCCTCAGAAATCCCAAATTGCGATATTGTAATAGGGAGTCCACCATGCCAAGACTTCAGCGTTGCAAACCTGAAAAAGAGCTACGACACTGCTTTGATTGACTGGTTCTGGGGAGTTGTGAGGAGAAAGAACCCGAAGTATGTTATTATGGAAGAGGTGCCACAAGGAAGGAAAGCGTCTGATTAGTGATTTCGTATGACCCAATCCCAATGTGACTGGGATTTTCAAGACAGAAAGAGAATCACGTGGAAAAACGAGCCCCGCCGCTACATGGGGCCAAAGTGGGCGAGAGTCCCAAGAGGCTCAATCGTGGAGTTGATTGCAGTTGTGAAGGGGAAGATCGGAGTTTTCAGGTACAAGGATGAGGTCATGTGGTGTCCGGTGAGGTTGCTTCACAGGATTAAATAATCCTAAAATTTTTTCACAGCAACAGCAATTCCATCGGCTTTAACTCACCACTTACTGGATCTACCTGCAAACCCAGCTCTTCAAGCGTGGTAACTCCTAAAACCTCAGCATCATTCTCCTCGCCAAAAACAACAATGCTATGTGTAAACAAATCCATAATATCGATCCTGCAAAGCCCAACATCTCTCTCAATAACATCTCCATTGGCAAGTTTAAACTTTCTCTTGCCGATTGGCTCAATTTCCAACTCTTCAAGTGTTTTTCTTTTGATTATAGTGTAGATTGCTCCAGTGTCAACGATTAGCTCTACTTCTTTAGCCTTACCAGTTTCGATGTTGCTAACCTTAACTTTGATCTTTACATAACCCATAAGATTGATAGTTGCAGGAAATATATAATGTCTTGGTTGACTCACTCTTTTAAAGTCATCCGATGAATGCGTAACCATGCGTAACTTAAGCGATGAAAGCGATGACTATCCGTCACGGCTCATAGATGCGAGATGCAAAATCTGCAAATCAGAACACCTTGCCGAGATAAACCAAATGTTAATCGAGGGCCGACCTTACAGCGAGATCATTACTAAGTTTCCTGATCTAAAGCTAAATAAGAACAACATCTATCGGCACAAGAGGCATTTCAACTTCATCAAAGCTGGCGTTGAGAAGTATGAGAGAATAAAACAGCAACTTGAAGAGGGAGCAGATAAAGTCGTAGATGAGTTGAAAACCTTAGATGCAACGATTGCGAGGATGGAGAAGTATGTTATGTCTATCGATCCTGAGAAAAAACCCAGAAGTCTTGAAGTGGTGGCAAACACAATGCTCAGAGCGATAAAGCTCAAGCACGAGATAGCCGGCAACATAGATGATCCAGCTTCTAAACTATTAGCTATGTTTGAGGAAGCTGTGAAGGAAGAATGATCTCGGATACAATATCTGATCTTGGAAAAAATAAAAAGAAGATAAGACAGGCAATAAGAGATCCAGTACTGTTCACTCAGGCTTTCTTGAACCACGTACCACATGAAGCTCAAAAGCTCATTCTTAGAGATAAACATCAATTTATAACAGTCGTAGCAGGGAGACGTTTTGGAAAGACTAAAGCAATGGCTTTCTCAGCTATTCATTATGCTATAACCCATCCTGGATCCATTCAGTTCATCCTCGCTCCAAGCTACAACCAAGCGAACATCATGTTCTGGGAGATCACAACCCTGCTCTCAAAATCGATTTTGGTCCATCTGGTGGAGAGAGTTTACAAAACTCCCTTCAGCAAGATAATCTTCAAGAATGGCAGCGAGATCCATGCCCGCTCAACCACGAAGCCCGAGTATCTTGGAGGCCACAAAGCCCACAGAGTAATCCTCGATGAGGCTGCCTATATCCCCAATGAGGTTATCAGTCAAGTTGTTGAACCGATGCTCGCAGATGTCAATGGATCTTGGATCAAGATCGGCACCCCATTCGGGAAGAATCACTTCTACGATTCTTACCTCAAGGGCCAGTCCGAGGAATTCGAAGACTACAGCAGCTATAAATTCCCCTCAACAGTCAACCCCCACATCTCCCAGGAATTCATTGAGAAGAAGAAGCATGAATACGGCGAAAACTCAATAATCTTCAAGACAGAATATCTCGCCGAGTTTGTAGAAGATCAGAACGCCGTTTTCAGCTGGCAGGACATCCAGAAGAACATTGCCTCGGTAGAACAGCTCAGAAGCGGCGAGCCTAACAGAATCTACGCAATCGGCTGCGATCTCGCTAAATACCAGGATTATACAGTCATTGTCGTGCTGGATGTTACCGAAACCCCATTCAGGCTGGTCCACTTCGAGAGGTTTAATCGCAGGCCCTATGCTGAAACCATCCTCAAGCTGAAGGAGCTGTACAGGCGATTCAATTACGCAAAAGTTCTGATAGACAGTTCAGGAGTAGGAGATCCAATCCTCGAAGAGCTGCAGGATATCGGAGCTGAGGGTTATGTCTTCACATCCAAGTCGAAGGTCCAGCTGATCCAGCGTTTACAAGCAGCAATCGAAAATGGAGAGATCAGGTATCCGTACATCGAAGAGCTAATCAAGGAGCTTCAGTTCTTCGAGTATCAGTTAACTCGCCAAGGAATTAAGATGGAAGCGAGGCAAGGCTTCCATGATGATTGTGTTATCGCTCTTGCTCTTGCTGTGAATGCCGCTGAGACATCAGTTCCGCCAGACGACTGGGAATTTTTCTGATTCTAATAAAATTCTAATACAGTCTGACTTTGCTTTTTATTGATCCTGAGAAGCTAATTCAGCATGGGAGTATTTGATGTTTTCAAGCGGCAGCATACTGAGAAGTTAGCGATCGATCCCTCCGATCCCTCAGAGCTGATAGTCAGCCTCTCAGCCAGCACACTGTTATCAATTCTCGCAAACAAGGCTGTGGCGGATAAAGTCTACACACCTGATTTTCAGCCGGAAGGCGGATGGGATAAGTGGTGTTCCTGGGCAGCCAAGCAGGGTAAGATAGCAAGGATAATCCGAAGCCTAGCCAAGAACGCGATGAGCTTTGACTTCGCTGGCGGTGATGAGAAGGCTTTAGAGATCGTAAAGCAAATGGCTAGAAAAGTCCACCTGAAAACCAAGCTGATCCTTGCTTTCAAAGACTGGCTCGTTTATGGCAGAACTTTTATCGAGCCGGTCTGGGAGGTCAAGGGCAGCTCGAAAGAGCTCGTGAAAGTCAAAATAGTGGCTCCACAAACGATGAAAGTCTTCAGAGATAACGAGAAGGATGTCCAGGAGCTGAAAGAATACCTCTTAAAAACGGAATATGCTGATTATGCTTCTGAACTGGAAGTAAACACCGGAGACAACATAATCGGCTTCGTCCAGTTCTGGGAGAAACGCAATGAGAACAAAGCAATCTTCTTCAAGCCTGATGAGCTAATCTTCATCCCACGTTATCCCGATCACGACTGCCCAGACGGCGTTTCTCTGCTTCGGGAGAACTACACGATTATCATGAACAAGCTCGGACTCGAGAAAAGCCAGGCAATTATGGGCAAGAGGCATGTGGATCCAAAGCTGGTGTTCACCTTCAGCAAGGAGTGGTGGCCCAAGAGGAAAGCTGTGATGGACATGATTAAGCAAGGAATTAAAGCAGGGCTGGACATCTTCCTGCCTGAGGGAATAAGCATTGACACCCTTGAACCCAAGGGCAATCCTGTGGCAGTCATAAGGGCCCAGCAACATGTAGAGGATCAATTCATAGCTGCAATGGGCTTTGCCGATTCATTTACAGAATCAACATCATCAAACAGATCGGTTGGAGAAGTGCAGCTTCAGTTCTTTGAAAGAGACATCCGCCCAGAAAGAGCCTTGTTCGCTGAAGTTTTGGAGGACCAGTTGATCAAACCTTATGTTGAGGTTAAATTAGGCAAGGGAGTTGAGGCTCCACGATTCCAGTTTGAGGATCTGACACCGGAGGATCAGCTCGAGAAAGCGAGGATACTAATCCCACTCGTGCAGTACATGACGGAGGGCCAGCTTGCAAAGTTCTTTGAGGATCTCGGCTACCCAGTCCCAGAGGAAGAGAAGCAGAATTTTTCAGAGAAGTTAAAAGCCATTGATCTGGCAACGCAGAAGGGGATTCCAAAGCCAGTTTTGAGCACATCGGTTGGAGTCAGAGAAGAGTTGAGACTTGAAATTCTCAGATTAAGAGAGGAGCTGAAAAATGCCCTCGGCTTCTGAGATTACTATCGATTTGCTAACGCCAGAAGAGGAGGAAGCTGTCAGAGTTCTGCAGGAGCTGATACTCGCCAAAACAGCCGAGGCAAGAAAGAGGGCAGTTCAAGTACTGGCAGTACATAACAGTAAGCTACTATCTCGGAGCAGAGAAAGCTATCGACCAGCTAAAACTCCCGATACAGCCAGCTTCTATAGGAGTTCAGGGATTAGATGCTCTCATCAATGAGATATCCCCGATCTTGGAGGACACATTTGGCTTTCTCGCAAAAGACCTAACAGATGTAATCGAAGAGGGAATTAAAAATAACTTGTCATATTGGCAAATTAAGCAGCAATTGCAGGAAAAGCTCAAAACATTCGGTGATCGCATACCATTCCAGCGTGCTGGTAAATACAGAGAGGTCGTTGAAGTCTCTCCAACTGGCAAGCTTCGCCTTGTCAGGAAGAAGATCAAACGGAACATCACAATTTCAACGGAGAAGTACGCTGACATGCACATCGAAGGCTACAAAGCTGGAGGAATCCGAAAATGGAGGTATTCAGCTGTAGCTGATGAGAGAACACGCCCGCATCATCTCGCTCTACATGGTAAAATTTTTGAGGTTGGCAGTCAAGATGAGCAGCTCGCTCTTAAAGTTATGGGCGAACCGAACTGCAGATGTCGCCCCATCCCATTCTTTGATGATCCTAAGCTTGATACACCCTCTGAAGTCTATGAGCGAGAAAAGCAAGAGTGGGCTAAGCAAACCTACGAGGAGTGGAAGATCGATAAAAACATCGCATACATAGCAAAAGCGAATCCACAGAGTAGAGATGAATTACTTAATTTAGCTTCAAGCCTTGAAAGCAGATTCAGGCACAAGAACTATCGCATCCTCAGTCACATCCTTGGCATGAAAGCACAG
>QMZC01000128.1 GCA_003662995.1 Archaeoglobales archaeon | reverse complement strand
TACTTTTATTTCCAGAGGTACTTTGTTTCTCTCGAAGATTTTCAACTTCTTTACAATTTCCTTTACTTTTAGCATAATAATGCATGATTTTAAGTATTTGTAGTTTTATGTAATGTGGACAGGGGTCTATTCATTAAATCCAAACTCAAAAAATTCAAATACTCTTTCGAAATTCTGCCCTTAATGAGACTAAACATCCTAATAGCTGGTGTTGGTGGGCAGGGTGCACTGACCATAGCATCAATTCTTGCCAGAGCGGCTTTAAAATCCAAAGTTAATGTTCTTACTGCTGAAACGCACGGAATGGCTCAGAGAGGTGGGAGTGTTGAAGTGCACGTCAGAATGGGTAACGTTTTCTCACCTCTGATACCACTCTGCGATGCTGACGTTATGATAGCCTTGGAGCCTTCAGAAGCTTTGAGATATTCAAACTACTTGAACGAGAGGTCAAAGGTGATTCTAAACAGCAGACCGATTATACCACCTTCAGTAACGATTGGGAAAGCGGAGTATCCCGAATTAGACCTTATAGTAGATGAACTGAAGAAGGTAACACATGACATTCACGTAGTTGATGCCTCCTCAATAGCCGAAAAACTTGGTGCGATTCAAGCAACGAACGTTGTTGTAATCGGTATGCTCGCAAAGCTTGTTGATTTGCCAGTTAGGTATAAAACCTTGGAGGAGGCATTGAAGGAGGTTTTGCCAGAAAAACTGCATGAAATTAACCTAAAAGCTTTGAAATCTGGTTACGATGCTGTTTAGTGAGAGTTCCAATTTATTTATGCATCTCAAAGATTTTGATTTTATAAATTCAATGCCTCATCTAACTTATACATGAGAAGACTTGCCAGAAAGATAAAATGTATTGGCTCTTTCTTTTGGTAATCTCGATATTATCATGAGCTTTGGGATTTCTAATTCCCATCATAGCCCCAGCAAAAATATGCATGTATCCTTTTTGAATGTTTCTGCCTGTTTCAGTCGAGAGGTCATCTAAAACAATAACAGGATTGTTCTCTGGAAAAGCTTTAAACATAAGTCCTGCTCCATCTAGTTCTTCTCCTGTTTTGCTTTTCACTATCTCTTTAACACGTTTATTAATCTCTTTAAAAGCTGATTCTACTGCATCAGCATAGTGTCCACTTTCAAATCTATTTTTAGCAACTCTAACAATACTTTCATGGATTGTGTCCCAAAAATCAAGCGCCTCTTCTGTCGATATAGTTTCCCAATGTAAGTTCCATATTCTTCCATCTGGAAGGAAACCAAATAAAACACCACATTGCCAACACTTCTTCTGTTGAGCTATCTTTATACGCAATTCCCCCTCATTACTAAATACTCCTTGCGGAGCTCCACATTCTCTACAAGATGCTAACAATTTTTGCATACTTTTCCTCCCCATACATAATGACTCATTTTACATCCTCTGGCAACAATTCAGTCCAAGAAGTAGGATAAACCTTTCTCTTGACTCTACCCCCTTCAACAATTAACTCCGTTTTAACCAAACCAGCTTCTTCCAATGAGCGAACAATATTGTGAACCTTACCACTACTCCAACCCACTTTTTTGGCTATCTCATAAATACTCAAACCTCTATTCTTATTAACAAACTCATAAATGAAATCCTCAGCATATTTCCCTTTCAGCACAACAGCCATAATTGGAATATTTCAAACAAGCAAATAAACTTTTTCCATCCACATCTTTATAAATCCAAATCTTAAAAATATTCCATGCTTACAGAACTCGACAAGGCTGTCTTGTTCACTATTTACAAAAGAGCAAACAAAAGTAAAAAAGCTCATTTTTCAATTGAATTCATTTGTAAAGGCTTTCCAACAAATCAACACGGGTTTATTAAGAGAAGTGTGGAAAAACTTAGAAAAATAGGTCTTTTGTACATTAAGCCCCATCCATCTGGAAGAAGTTACGGATTAACTGATGAAGGCTGGGAATTAGCCAGAAAACTTGAGGAAAAGTGTAAAACAAAGTTGTAAATTCTCCAAACAAATTGACAATACCCCTTATTCAATTTGCATAGCACCTGACTAAAACATCCTCATCTGGTCAAGCAAATTCTAAAAAATCTTCAACCTTTTTAAAGTAGGGAAAGAATTTTTAATTTAGTGTTGTAGCATGTCTATGAAAAGGGAATTGTTGGATATTTTAGCCTGTCCGATCTGCAAATCCGATTTAGAGCTGGTTGTTGAGGAAGAAAGAGAGGAGATAATTTCTGGAAAGCTCATCTGCAAAAAATGCAAGACAGAGTATCCTATTGAGGATGGAATTCCAAATATGTTACCGGGTGGAGATGTATGAAGTACATCGTTGTTACGGGCGGAGTCATGAGCGGGTTGGGTAAAGGCATAACAGCAGCATCTATTGGAAGGTTGCTTGTGGAGATGGGATACAAAGTTGTGCCGATCAAGGTTGACCCTTACATAAACATCGATGCAGGAACCATGAATCCGTTTCAACATGGGGAGGTTTACGTTTTAAAGGATGGAACAGAGGTTGATTTAGATTTAGGGCATTACGAGAGGTTCATTGGGGAAGAATTGACAGGTGATCACAACGTTACCACTGGCAAAATCTACAAAAATGTTATCGAAAAGGAGAGGAAGGGTGAATATCTTGGTCAAACAGTCCAAATAATTCCCCATGTTACAGATGAGATAAAATCGTGGATAAGAAAAGTAGCTAAAGAATGCGGTGCAGACATATGTCTTGTTGAAATTGGTGGAACAGTTGGTGATATCGAAGGAATGCCATTTTTGGAGGCTGTAAGGCAGATGCACAATGAGGAGAAAGAAGAGGACTTTGCATTAATCCATGTAACTCTCGTTCCACTAGACTCAGGAGGGGAGCAAAAGACAAAGCCTACGCAGCATAGCGTCAAGGAGTTGCGAAGTTTGGGTTTGCATCCAGATGTGATTGTTGGGAGATGCAAGGAGAAGCTGAGAGGGGCAACAAAAAGAAAGATATCACTGTTTTGTGATGTGCCAGTTGAAGCAGTTATAAGTGATGACGATGCTGAAGATATATATGAAGTACCTTTGAAGTTTAAGGAAGAAAAGTTAGATGAATATCTAATTAAAAAGCTCAAACTAGACAGGAAAAGTAGCGATGGACAATGGGCGGAGATCGTAAACAAGCTGAAAAACTTCAAGGATGAGGTAGCAATTGCTATAGTCGGCAAGTACATAGACGTTAGAGATGCATATCTGAGCATAAGGGAGGCTTTAAAGCACGGTGGCATTGCGTGTAATTGCAAGGTTAACATTTTGTGGGTAGATAGTGAAGATTTGGAGAAGTTTGACGAAATAGAAATCGATGCTGATGGAATACTGGTTCCAGGAGGATTTGGAAAGAGGGGGAGCGAGGGCAAGATATCTGCAATAAAATATGCGAGGGAGAACAATATTCCATTTTTAGGTATTTGCTTCGGCTTTCAGCTTGCAGTTATCGAGTTTGCAAGGAATATAGTTGGGTTGGAAAATGCCCATAGCAGTGAATTGGCTGACACACCATATCCAGTAATTGATTTACTCCCCGAGCAGAGAGAGATAGATGAAATGGGTGGGACAATGAGACTTGGTGAAATAGAGGTTGACGTTGTGCCAAATACGATTGCCCACAAACTTTATGGAAAAACCAAAATCTACGAAAGACATAGACACAGGTATGAAGTCAATCCTGAATATATTGAGGAAATAACAAAACACGGGCTTGTTTTCTCCGGTTATTCAGATAATGGTAGGAGAATGGAAATTCTGGAGTATCCTAAAAATGACTTCTTTTTTGCAACTCAATTCCATCCTGAATTTAAATCAAGACCTTACGACCCGTCTCCACCTTTTGTTGGGTTGGTGAGGGCTGCTTTGGAGTCGAAAGGTAAATAATTTTAAATTTAATTTTTATTTTTTATTTAAATTCATATACCAAAAACTCTACTGCTACATTGCTGTCTATTAAGGTGATCCAGCATTATAGCCGTAATTCATTATACTGTAAACCACCCATTACTCTTCTTTCCCGTTCGTCTTAGTAACCAATGGCTTTATTGAATATTTGATTTCAACATCAAGTTTTGGAGGTGTTAACTCATGTACATTAACAAAGTTTTTAGAAATAATTAAGTCTCATGCCTCTCATCACTAGCAAAATTTTTACTAACAAATGGTCGAATTCCCACGACTCCCATTTACCATCAGTTTCGTTTATCAGCTTTAAATAACTGGGAAACCCACCATCGAGACATATCCACTCCCTATCTCGGTGGAAATGTTAACTTTTACCGAGTAGTATTTATCAGCAAACAAATCATCGTAATCCACTATTACAACCCTCAACCATGTATCGTTGATTCTTTTCACGTATCTGCCCTCTAACAACCCACTGCTCCCGTTTAAAAACAGGTAAACTTTATTCCCCATAATCCTGTAAAATATATCTGGGTTTTCCAGTTTTCTGTATAAGGCTAAACGATAAACCTCGTAAGGTATCTTCCCGTTATCAGCTATCTGCTTTAGTTCGTCTAAGCTTACGGTTTTAACACCAACAGTAGTTTCGATTGCTGAGTTAATCGTGGGTAGATTAGGATAGCCTGAAACGAGCAAACCAATTACAACCAACCCGATTAATCCAAGAAGGATTTTACCCTTCATACAGCATCTATTAGGTTAACACACAAAAATCTCAAACTTGTTTAAACAGTAATCAAGAACGAACCTGAAGTCCCTAGCAAACTCACCTCCAAGAACGATCTCGTCAACACCCTTGGATGTCTCAATGAACCCGTCTTTTGAGGCATTCAGCTCCGGAATAACAATTTTTCCGTAGGTCCCAACTGATTCGATAATGTCTCCATTCGGCATTATTATCTTTCTTTTATCTAACAGTAATTCGTTAAGTTTTAATTCTTTAAAAACCTCTTCTGGAAGCATTGCAAAACCCTGATATCCTGTATCAAGTACAGACAGTACACATCCTTCTTCGGGGTACTTTACTGAGAGGAGGGGGTTCTCCAGCACTATCTCAATTACGGGAGTGCTGTTTATGAAGTAGCTCATCTCCATCCGCTCCTAACAACCTGTTTGAAAGGTTCTGATGAGACTACTTTTACAGTTCTGGGATCAATTCCTCTCTTTCTCAACAACATTGAGAGTTCATCCAGAGTTTTAGCTTCGGCAACCAGTTCTCTGCCCTTGTAGGCTCTAAAAAGTCTTTCTTTTTTTCTCAAGGAAGAGAAGTAGTGTTTGAGAGCATCTTCGATTACCTTTGATATTGCTCCCTTGCTTGATCCATATAGCCTCTCAACCTCCTCCCTGAGTTTTCTCTCAATCTCGTCGTTGAGGGCAATCGTGAGCGTTCCCATATAATTAATTAGAAAATAATTGTTATTTAAATTTTCTGTCGTGAATTCTAAAAGCATCACTAGGATCTTTGTATAAGACTAAACGGTAGACTTCATACGGTATTTCGCCTTCTTCGGCCATCTGCTTTAATTCGTCTAAGCTTACAGTTTTAACTCCCTAGCAGTTTCAATTGTGGAATTAACCGTTGATAAATTCAAGTAACCGGAAATGAACAAACCAATAATAACAATCTTGATGATGCCGAGCAGAATCCTACTTTCCATTAATCAGTCACCCTCTTAACACCCAACCTATCAAAATCATGGTCAAAGGAGTATATCTCATCAAATCCATTTTTCTTCATTATCACGGCAGCCACACAATCGTTCAATCCTGCTTTATTCTTTTTTGCCATCTCCATGGCTTTCACATAATCTTTCTTTGCAACTCCGAAGATTCTGACGTTCGAAGACGTCAACAAAAATTCTTCGACTTCCTGAGCATTCTCCAGTGGCATGAAACTTTCAAGTAAGTTCGCTATTTCGGTTAGCTGTGCAGCCGTTAACGCAACCTTCTCACCATCGTTTATTCTTTTGATAATTTCCTTAGCTTTCTTCTTTATTTTTAACTCGTGCTCTTTTAACTCTCTTTTGGGCTTTATGTATGCGTGAACGAATACCGACGCGTCAACGAATCTCATGAAGCTCCCTCTTTAGTGATTTCCAGTCAGATAAGTCGGTGCGTATGTCCATTTCGATCGAATCGAAGTACTTCGTTAAATCAGGCCTTTTTACCGGTATGATTTCAATGGAATCTTCCTTCAACCTCAACAGTACTTTATTCCCCTTAATGATTTTTTCTCTCCACTCTTTTGGTAATACCAATCTACCCTGCTTATCCACTTCTCTAATTATTTCCAATGATTTATTCATACCAATATGGTATTAATGGAAGTATTTAAAATTTCTCATTTAGTTTCGATTTCCATTTGAAAATCTGGTAGATTCAAAGTTACCAGACTACAATTAATCCCAACAATCCGAGCAGGATTTTACCCTTCATAACCTTCAGTTCAGCTAAATCTCAACTCAATCTCTCGCAAGTTTGATTATCCTTTTTTGCTCTCCATCTTCCAGATTGATCCAGTAGTTGTT
>QMZC01000127.1 GCA_003662995.1 Archaeoglobales archaeon | reverse complement strand
TTAAGATATTCTTTTGCTCAATTAGTTGTTTAAATCCTGTTAGAAACTGGAATTTGTTCTGTAAGCTGTTTATGCTTTATTATAATAAGTTGAGGTGGTGTTTATGTTAAGTGGACAGGTCCCTACACCTTAACATAAACTTTTTCTTTTAGATTAACAGCCAGAAACTTGTCTTTAAAGCTGGTAGGCAGTGTTTCAGATTTTCCTATTATCAAATAACCATCCTTTGTCAAAGCCTCATAAAAGTCGTTCATTATTTTCGTTTTCTGGTTTTCATTGAAGTATATCATGACGTTTCTGCAAAATATTGCATCAAAATACTTCGATATTGGTGGTTCTGTAGTTAAATCGTGTTTTTTAAACCTCACAAATTTTTTCACAAAATTTTTAATCTTATACACACCATCCTCTTTTTCAAAATACTTGTGTATCATCGCTTTGTCTAGGTTTCTAAGCTGTTCAGGCTTGTACAATCCTTCTTTTGCTGACTTGAGGCAATTATCGTCAATGTCTGTTGCATATATCGAAACCGTCCATCCATTTCCCAACACCTCATAAACGCATATCGCTATTGAGTATGGCTCTTCACCATAAGAGCAACCAGCACTCCAAAATCTCAACAAATTACTTCTGGCAACCCTTTTACGCTTTGCAATTTCTGGAAGTATAACATTCATAAAAAACTCGAATGGAGTCTTATCTCGCATGAATTCCGTTACGTTGATTGTTATCGTGTTAATCAAATTGTCCAACTCATTTCTATCCCTTTCTAGCATCCTTAAGTATTGGATGTAATTGTTTACACCAACCATTTTCATCCTTAGGTCAACCCTTCTCCTCAGATAGTTGTCTCTATACTGCTTCAGATTTATCCCTGACAAGCTTGATACTCTTGAAACAAACACACTAAATTCATCTGCTATAACCATTTTTCACCACCGTTGCTGTATCTCACTAAAACGCTTCCATCAAAGGTGTTGAAGAAAATGCTCCTTCCAACACTCCCACCAACGTCTTTTGCAACAATCTTAATCTTTTCATCTTCAAGTTTCTCTTCAATAGATTGAATATTTCTATCTCCAATTTTGAGCACATCTAAGGTCATGTGCTTGAATATCTGCGCACCTCCTGCTAACTTTGCAACAATTCTCCTCTTCTTAGCTCCCATCTCTTCCATATCATTCAACATTTTCTCAATTGCAGTGCCAGCATATTTCGTATTCCCATTGCTTGAATTGCCTGGTAGCATGACATGTGCTAAACCACCTACGTTCTCGTGTGAATCATACAAAGCAACACCGACACAGGAACCCAATCCAATGGTCTTTAAAATGATTCCAACCCCCACTCTGTACTCTCCAATTCCCACTAAAACCTCTCCACCAACTTCTTTGATCTCAGCTTTTGGTGTTTTTCCAGTTACATAATTCCTGGCAGAAATGGCAACCTCACAGTACTCAAAGCACTCCTCATATAAGCACTGATTTTTCTTTGTACATGATAAAACTGTCACTTTATTCTTATTTACATCAACAGAGACAAGTGCCTTAATTCTCCTTAAATTAACAGACAGATACACCACATCATCTTTATTTTTGCTTAAGGGAATCATTGCATTCCCCTCAGAAGCTCCATGATGTTTTCAAAGAACTTCATGTCAGGTATTAACACAAGGTATGCACTCAACTCCTCTCCATCGTGCAGCTTCGTTTCGAACAAGATTATGTAATCACTTTTTTCGGCCAATTGGGCTGCTATGGCATCAATTACTGCAATAGTCATATCCATTGCAAAGTTCGGTGGTGATGGAAGCATTATTATGTTTAAGAACTCAGCAGTTGCATTGCAGAATGACGAAGACAGTATGTTGCCAACTTCCATTAGAGCTGATATCCCCATCTCATCGATGTCCTCAGAACCGCAGAGTGTTTTGATTAGTTTTTTTGAAGAATCCATCGGGAACATCACGTACAAAAATCCTGAGTTGTTTGCTTCCAAATCCTGCAAAGCTGTAAGAATTCCTGCAACAACCTCCTCTCCAAACTTTTCTTCCAACTTTGAAATCTCCAAAATTTCTACTTCTGGAACTGTCATTGATATGTATCTGCCTAACATTTGCGATAGCGCATTTGCTGCATGTCCCGCACCTATATTGCCCAACTCTTTCAGAGCATCAATCTCCATCTCGCTCAATTTGGATACATCAAACAAGCACCTCACCTCCTATCAAACTCGATACATCCAAAATTGGAATGACCCTACCGTCTCCTAAGATGGTAACACCTCCAAAACCTTTAACCTTCGACAAAAAGCTACTTAATGGCTTAATCACGATTTCTTGCTGATTCGTTATAGCATCAACAACCAAACCATACCTTTCGCCCTCTCTTTCAACAATTATTCCAACTTCCTTCTCAACCTTTCCATTTTTAATATTAAACAGCTCTCTAAGCTTTACTGCTGGAACGAGCTTGCCCCTTATATACAAAAACGGATTTCCATGAATAACCTTCCAATTTTCCTTTGTTACGTACAACGCCTCAAGAACACTTGAAAGGGGTATTGCATAATTCTCATCCCCAACCTTAACGATAAGTGATTTAATTATTGCAACTGTTGGAGGCAGACTAATTCTCACCTTCATCCCTTCTCCCTTCTTCGTAAACACTTTAACATTTCCACCGAGTTTTTCTGCAGTCGTTTTTACAACATCCATTCCCACACCTCTCCCAGAAACCTCAGTTGCAACACTCTTCGTTGAAAAACCCGGAGCAAAAATCAGCATCTTAGCATCTTCATCGCTCATCGTCTCTGCTTCCGATGGTAAAATTATGCCGCGCTCTACAGCCTTCTTTTTAATTTCCTCCAAATCTAAACCTCTTCCATCATCTTCGATCTCAATTATTATTGTGTTCTTCTCTCTCCTTGCTGATAACTTGATTAACCCAACTTCACTCTTTCCAGCCTTAATTCTCTCTTCTGGTGTTTCAATACCATGGTCAACAGCATTTCTGACCAAATGAACGAGTGGATCGCTAATCTCATCCAAAATCGTTCTGTCCAATTCAGTATCCTGCCCCTCAATTATAAACTTGACTTTCTTGCCCATTTTTCTGCTCAAATCCCTAACCATTCTTGGGAACTTGCTAAAAACTCTCTCAATCTTAACCATCCTAATTTGCATTATTTCATCCTGCAAGCTCGTAATTGATTTATCCATAATTCCCACTGCTTCTCTAAGCTCTGGGATGTCGTATTCTTGAGAAATTTGTAGAAGTCTTCCCTTGCTTATAACCAACTCTCCAACTAAATTCATAATCGTGTCGAGCTGTTCAATGTTTACCCTTATACTCTCTAAGGTCTTTTTTGGCTTGTCTTTCCTGCCTTCGATTTTAGTCTCTCTCGACTCTTTATCTTCTTTCTTTTCTCCTTCAATCTTGACATCTAATTCAGATTTTAATTTATCAGCATCACCAACTTGAACGACTTCATAACTCTTTATTTCGGCTATGTTTTTCATTACTTTGTTTATTGCATCTTTACTTCCATCAACAAAAATCGAGAATTTGCCATCAAAATCACCGCCTTCTATAACCTCTTCATCTGGTTCAGTCTTTACTATCTTGGCTATTTCACTAATCGCTTCCAGTATCAGTGCAGCCCTCACACCTTTCATTGCACAGTCATCAGCCAATTCAACATTTACAACAACATTGTAAACGTCTTGAGCTTTGTCTTCTTCTTTAATCTCCTTTGTTGTTTTGTTTGTTTTATCTACACCATCCTGTTTTAATGCTGTAAGTTTTCCAATTAAATCAGAAACATCCACATCGTCTGTATCCTCGCTCTCAATCTTCTCGACAATCTCGTTTATCCTATCAACACATTCCAGCATCAAATCGATTATGTCGCTATCAACCTCCATCTCTCCATCTCTAATTCTGCTCAGAACACCCTCCATCCCGTGGCAAAGTTCTTCCAGATTTTTGTAGCCTAAAAATCCCGCCATACCTTTTATAGTATGTGCTATCCTGAATATCTCGTTAACTGCATCTTTGTTTCCATTTTCAAGCTCTATAAATGACTGATTTAGTATTTCGAGGTACTCCTTAGACTCCTGCAGAAACTCTTGCTTGTACTCGCCCATGTCTATTTCCATTGCACTTCACCTCCAAAAACCTCACAATTTCTTCAGCAATTTCATACAACGGCTTTACAGAATGTATAGCACCAATTTCTATAGCAGCTTTTGGCATTCCAAAAACGACGCATGTATCTTCACTACATGCAATATTCAAACCACCAGCATCTTTAATCAACTTCATGCCATAAGCGCCGTCATTACCCATTCCGGTAAGAATTACACCCACTGTATTCCCCCTGTAAACCTTGACTACTGATTCTGCCGTAACATCTACCGACGGTATAACGGCATTTACAGGCTTTCCTTCAACAACCTTTATCCTTCTAACACCCAAGGATTCTCTAACTTTCATGTGATATCCGCCAGGAGCAATGTAAACTACTCCTTTTCTGACTTTTTCATTGTTTTCAGCCTCTTTTACTTCCAATTCCGATTGCGAATTCAGTCTTTCTGCCAACTGCTCCGAAAAACCCCCCTTCGGCATGTGTTGCACAACTAAAACTACAGCAGGCAAATCAGATGGGAGGCGGGGAATCACTTGTTCCAATGCTGATGGTCCGCCAGTTGATGAACCCACAAGCAAACACAACTCCCTTTTATTACTACAATTCCATTCACCCCTCACTACGTCTCCCTTGAACTTCTTTAGATTGTACAGTCTCAAAATGTTTGGACTAGAATTGTAAACGTTTCTGATTTTTGAAATTATCTCGTCTTCTATGTCCGATAAGTCTTGATTGAATTGTCCATGGGGTTTCGTAATGAAGTCTACTGCTCCAAGCTTTAAAGCCTCAAACGTTTCCATAGCTCCTTCTTTTGTTAAAGCGCTTAGCATTATCACGATAGTCGGCTGTTTCTCCATTATTAATTTCAATGCCGTCAATCCGTCCATTACTGGCATGTTGACATCTAAGGTTATCACATCGGGTTTGAGCTTGATGGCTTTCTCAACTGCTTCTTTTCCGTTTTTGGCAGTCCCTACCACCTCAATATCTCCTGCCCTCTTCAATATATCCACAATAGCCATTCTTACGAAAGCTGAGTCGTCAACCACTAGTACCCTGATCATAGCGGTCACACCGCATTAGTTGAGACCCAAAACCTTCTTGACCTCCTCTATAACCTTTGGAGCTTGGAATGGCTTTATTATGTACCCCTTAGCCCCAAGTTTTATTGCAGCTTTGACCATCTGCTCCTGACCAACGGCTGTGCACATCACAACCTTAGCCTGCGGGTCTATGGACTTTATTTGCTTTAGAGCCTCAATTCCGTTCATTTCAGGCATAACAATATCCATTGTCACCAAATCTGGTTTATGTTGCTTGTACAATTCCACAGCTTGCTTGCCGTTTTCAGCCTCACCAACAATGTCAAACCCGCCACTAAACAGTATGTTTCTCAACAACTTTCGCATAAAAGCCGTATCATCCACAATCAACACCTTTGGCATAACATCACCTCATAATATTCTGTGATTTTTGAGCCTCACTAACAACTGCCACCCCTTTCGGGGTCAATTCCAACTCCTTTCTAATTTTAACAACCCTAGCCAAACCCAAATCTACAAGCTTGTCAAAATACTTATCCAACTCATCTGTTGATATGCCCAAAATTGATTCTATGGATACAGAGTCCACCCCCGAGTATATTAAGGTAGCAATCTGTATTTCCACGTCTGATAACTCTGATTTCGGTTTGTACTTTTCGATAAGCTGTTTTAAGTAGTGTTCAAGCATTTCCAAGGTTGTTTCTGGACATAGTACAAGACTCGTAAGAACTTCACCCTTCTCAACGTGAGCTATAACCAAAACGACTCTTTGCTTACCCCCAACAGTTCTTACGTCTTTATCAACTGATCCAAGGTTGTCAAATGAGATTCTCAACTGCTTGTTTGGCGACAAAAACCAAACTGCCTCATCTGTGATGCTCAGATATCCCTTCTCCCACTTTACATTCGTAACAACAACCCCACCTCTAGTTGCAGGAGAGAGAAAATAAACGGCAAATCTGTCTGATTTCAAGTTGAAAGCTAAAAATCTGAAAATTTGACTTTGCAATTTTCCGGGAACTCTAAATACTATGTCCCCACCTTTTTTAATTCTTATTGCTTGCGAACTATCCACTTCAACCAACTCTAGATCTTCAATTTCCCTAATAGTCACTTTTTCTGTGCCAATGGTTATTGATTCATCCGTTAGAGTTAATTCTGCCTTTACCCAGCCATCCTTGTAAAGCTCTGCTGTTGTTTTGGTTAGTACCTTCTCGCTCATAGTCGTATACCCTCTATCTCGTCCTCGCTCAATACCTTGTTCAAATCGATCAGAATTAGCAGGCTGTCCTCGAGCTTACCAACTCCTTTCAAGAATTTAGCCTCACTCCTCGATGTTATTATGTTTGGCAGTGTTTCGATGTCGTTGGCTGACAGATACTTGACTTCATTGACGGTATCAACCATCATACCGATGACAGCATTGTTGTATTCCACAACTATTATCCTCGTATTGGTGTCTATCTCCTTTGGCTCCATTCCGAATCTCTTTCTCAGGTTGATTATGGTGGTTATTTGACCTCTCAGATTTATTACCCCTTCAACGAATTCCGGGGCGTTCGGTATTCTCGTT
>QMZC01000126.1 GCA_003662995.1 Archaeoglobales archaeon | reverse complement strand
TTGATTTTTGCGATACGGCAACGATTAATAAAAATCGTTGTTTAATTGAATTATGCATGCATTCGTTGTAGCAGGAACACACAGCGGCGTTGGGAAGACAACGGTTGCGATGTGCATGGCAGCTAAATAAAAATTTATTTGAGGTTAGATTAGGAAAGTCTCAAATTTATCGTATATCACATCTGATTGTCTCTCTCAGCGGGTATGCCGTATGCAGGCTGACCAAAAACATCACGCCCTTGTGGCATGCACGGAGTATAATGGTATTTCAACATCACTTCCACCTTATAAATCCATCAAACATCAATGAAAAATGAAATGGAAATAAACAAATATCAAACAATCTCCAAAAACTTCTTTAACAATTCATCATCCTTAAGCTCTTTTTCTAATCTACTCAACAACCTCTTTTCCTCCTCGCTCAACTCTCGCTTCAACTTCAGCTCCGTGTATCTTTCAATCTTTCGATATTTGGTGTAGGCTTCAATTGTTTTTCTCAGGAAGTGTATTGCAGCCTCACCACTGTTCCCCTTGCCATTAAGCTCTGACAACAGCTTTGCAACCTTCTGATCCACAATCCACTTGTGGTCTGAGTAAACCTCATCCGTAATTGTGTATACAGCATAGCTACATCCTTCGAACTCCCTCCCTTCACCATCAACAACCCTGAGATTTTTATCCAGACGTAAATTTTCGCTCTCTGCATCTATTTCTTCTCTAAAGCAGACGAAATGACCAGTCTGTAAGATCTTCTGCCCCGTATTTGGCTCAGCAATGGCGAATCTAACTCTTTCATCAATTATTCTGTCGTGTGCGTCCATCAAATCTATTAGTTCCACCAATGGTTTGGATATTGACGAAGCAAAAGCCATGTATGGCAGTAAAACTGGAAAGACAACACCAATTTTGAAATCGCTGAAAGCGGACTTTATCACATCCTTGTATTTGTCGTATCTATCCAAGTCATAAACCTGTAATCTCAACGTTATGTGGTCTGAGATGAAGTCCTCTTCCGCAACAACGACATTGCTTAAAAAGTCTCCATGCCAACCCAATTCAGCATTTTCTTTGATGTAGTGCACAACGTTTATTGTCGGTTCGGTTCCCACCTGATACGTAGTTGAAACGAACAAGTCGTTTGTGTTTTTGGAACTAAAAAATCGTTTATCGTATTTCTCTCTAATCATCACACCGTTCAAGTATATTGTCATTGAACTGGCTTTTTTAATCAGCTTCGATTCTGGAAATTTTTCCACTGGTGGTAGAAGCTCTCCAAAATCCTTTATCTTTTCAGATGCTCCCTACCAATGCAGTTTCATAATACTTGGCAAATTGGACATATATATAGTTTTCGATTACACAAAAATTTAAAGTAGTTAAAAAGATTAATTGAAAACCAAAAGCACAAATAGGATGCTAAACAAATACGAATAAATGAAGAAAACTAATAGAATTGAAGATACAAAGAGGGCAGATTTTGTGGAGAAGGTCGTTAAAGTTGATTTGAGAGCAGCATTGAAAATGGTTGAAGAAATAGAAGATTTTGAGGCAAAGAGTATTGCTTTTTTACACGTTTTCAAATTCACGAACAATGAGGAGTTTTTGGGTAAGGCTATTAGTTACGCTATTCAATGCAAACAGAGGGATGGAATACTGCTCATGATAGTAGAATCTATTGCCAGATGTAACAGGAAAAAAGCGGAAAAAATTGCTGAGTTAATTCAGAAAGAATATTACAAAAACAAGGCATACGCCACAATTCTTGAGGAGTGTAATGCAATAGAACTGGCTAAAAAAATAACCTGCAAGAGGATACTGTCTTCATCCCTGAAGAGGATCTCTTTGCAGACAAACTCAATAGAGATTGCGATGGAGATACCCGATCCCTACTACAAAGCTTTGGCTTTGATAAGTTTGGCTGAGTTAAAAAGCGATGAAAAGAATGAAAAGAAAGAGATAATTAGAATGATAAAAGAAGCAATCGAAAGCATTAAATCAGAATACTTAAAAAAGAGGCTTAAGAGAAAGTTAAAATCAATCGATCAATGAATCGATTGTTCTTTTTAGTTTATCGTAAGTTTCCTCCAAAGCTTCGGGAATTACCTGCACATCAGCTAAGACTGGCATAAAACTCGTGTCTCCAATCCATCTCGGTACAACATGGATGTGTAAATGCTGCTCTATCCCTGCTCCAGAGACCTTACCAACATTTACACCAATGTTAAACCCATCGGGGTTCATACATTCCCTTATTGCTCTTATAACCAGATTTACAAGTTTAAAGCTCTCCAACAATTCCTCATCATTTAAATCTTCAGTACTTGGAACGTGTTTATAGGGGGCAATCATCACATGCCCTGGATTGTAAGGGTTACGATTCATAATTATAAAGCTTGTTTCGCCTCTGTACAGTATCAGATTTTCCCTGTCATTACTTTCCTTGACAAAATCGCAGAATATGCAACCTTCGTGTTTTGGAGCTAAAATGTATCTAATCCTCCACGGTGCAAATAAGCGCTCCATGCAATAAACAGCATTTCAAGAATTTGAAGTTTTCTAAATGGTGTTAAAGCAATGAAAATTAGAAAAACAAATCTTTTATGTCCCACAACAATCTCGGATTTGCTTTGATCAGGTGTATTGTGATGTTTCTGACGCTCATCTCTCCCAGATTTTTTCCAGCTAGACTCCCTACTAACTTGTTCAACGTTTCATCGTCCATACTAAGAATTTTTTCCTGCAGTATCTTGTTCCTCCTCAAAGTCTTTCCAAAATCGTTTTTCCAAAGTTCATCGTATTTCCTCAAAAACTCTGCCGAGTAATTTTTCTTTTCTACTGCCTCTGCAGCAACAATTCCTGCATACTTACCGGCTTTCAATGCATTTATTATACCCCCTCCAGTAATTGGGTCTGCGTGATGGGCAGCATCACCAGCCAACATAACATTGTCCGCCACTGCTGTCTCTATTTCGCCCCTAACAGGAACGCCACCAGCAACAACTTCGACAATTTTACCATCTTTGAATCTCTCATCCACAAAATCATCTAAGTACTCCTTTGCCTCTTTCTTAGCTTTAGATGGCATCACCCCAATTCCAACATTGGCAATTCTTTCACCTTTTGGGAACAACCAGATGTAACCTCCAGGTGCAATTTCATTACCCATCCAAAAGTAGGTATAGTCTGGATCGAAATCGATATTGCTCATTAAATACTGTGTGCAGCTCTCTATTTCACTCAGCTTCAGTGTTGTGTCAATCCCTGCAAGTTTACCAATCCTACTCTCCACACCATCCGCCCCGACAACTATCTTTGCCTCAACCTCCCACTCCTCTCCCATTCTTTTAAGTTTAACCTTAACAGTTCCATCTTTTCTCTCCAGACCAATTGCAGCGGTTTTCACAATCACATCTGCTCCCGCTTTGACTGCCAACCTTGCCAAGTGTCTGTCAAAAATCTTTCTTTCCAGAATATATCCAACCTCATTGCCAGCATGCTCCTCAGCTAAAACAATTTCAGCGCCGTTTGGGGCGTATATCTTAGCCCCAACTACTTCGGCAGCAATCCACTTTTTGTCAATCTCTACAAAATTGGCAAGTTCAGCTTTGCTTACTCCTTCAGCACATCTTACAGGCACTCCGATTTCCTGCCTCTTCTCAACCATTAACACATTCAACCCATTTTCTGCTGCTGTCTTTGCTGCCATGCTGCCTGCCGGTCCCGCCCCAACGACAACAACATCGTACATGGCTACTCCTCCATCATGACTCACATGCTTCTATCACTGCCAAGGCACCCATTGGGCAAGTCTTTACACAAGCCTTACACACGTTACACTTCTCATCATCAATTATTAGAAAAGTTTCAATCAACTCGTTAGCATTAAATTTGCAAACTGCTATGCACGCACCGCAATAAGCACATTTGTATCTATCCACCACTACCCTCTTTCCATTTTTTGACATGCTTGTCCGTATTTCTCACTAATATTAAGTTTTGTGATTCATTGTTTGCAGCTTACATCAATTGTTTCGTACGATTTGGAAGAAGCGTTGATCTTGCAAAAAATTGTTGACAGTTTGATGAGACCAGTTATTCAACGGATATAGCAGGTCATAAATATGAGTGTAGAATAGGATTACACAAATATTAAATGAGGATTAATGACATTTAACATGGAGTGGAAGGAATTTGGAAATGAAGTTGTTAAATTGTTAAAGCTTCGAACACCACCCATAGGCGTACATTTCTCTGAAAATGATGAGATCCCAGACAAAGCATTTGTTCCATCCAAGTACGGACTTCAAATGGCTGTTTGCCAGGCAATTGGGTTTTCAAGGTTTACTGGAAGGACTATTGCATTAAGGTATGAAGATTTTGCCTGTCCACCTGCAATGGTTATTTATGGACTTGTTGATGGAGACGTTGAGGAGATCCTTGTAAAAGCGGAATGGATTAAGCATGGTAGTTATGACGCTAAAAAATTACCCAAGGGGAAGTACAAAACGTTTGTGTTTGGAGATTTAACAAACATGGATTTAAAACCCCAAGCAATCTTGATTTTTGGAAACCCAGCACAAATTGGGAGATTGATTCAGGCTACAACGTACCATGGTGGGAGTGTAAAAGCAGAATTAACTGCAAAAACAGCATCATGTGGTGAGGCGTTAATTCCTGCAATCAACGGAGAGGTTACAATTGCGGTTCCGGGAGCAGGAGATAGGGTTTTTGCTGGTTTGGATGAAGACGAAATGATCTTCTCAATGCCTTATGAGTGGATGGAAAGAATAATAGAGGGTTTAAGAAATGCTGGGAGAGGAGCAAATGTAAGCTATCCAGTTATTCCATTCCTCTTTTTCACACCAAGGTTTCCAAAGATGTATAGGGAAGTTCAAAAAGAATTTAAAAGGGTTTGATTGAATGCTTGGATACTTTATTTTCTAAATTTTAAACCAACAAAGACAACGTTTATATTTCTCAAATAGATGCTCATTCTGGTGATGTAATGGCTAATATTTACGTTGAAAAGATAGTTCACACTCCTGTTGAAGAGCAACAAACAGAAATTGTCGAAAGAAAAGGTATAGGTCATCCTGACAGTTTGGCAGATGGAATTGCGGAGGCGATGAGTAGGGCTCTGAGCAGAGAATACATAAAACGATTTGGGGCGATTCTGCATCACAACACCGATGAGACGCAGATCGTTGCGGGAAAGGCAATTCCTGAGTTTGGTGGTGGAGAGGTAATAGAACCAATTTACATACTGCTCGTTGGAAGGGCGACAAAATTTTTTGAGGGCAATTATATTCCTACGGACAAAATTGCGTATAAGGCGGCGAGGGACTACATAAAAAAGTCAATGGCAAATCTTGACCCGGATTCGGATGTTATCTTCAACGTTAAAATTGGTGAGGGAAGCACGGATTTAAAGGATGTTTTTGAGAGGCAAAAAGGAAAAGTCCCTCTAGCAAACGATACGTCTTTTGGAATTGGATTTGCTCCCTTCTCAGAGACTGAAAAATTGGTGTACAATGTTGAGAAAAGAATTTACAACGAGTTTAGAAGGGAAAATCCAGAAATTGGTGAGGATGTCAAAGTTATGGGGTTAAGGGAAAAGGATAGGATAACTCTGACGATTGCGTGTGCATTTGTTGGAAAATACGTAAGTAACATCAAAGACTACATCGCTGTAAAAGATGAACTAACAGAGTTTGTTAAAGACATCTCATCCGAATATACCACAAGAAAAGTAGATGTTTTTGTCAATACAGCAGATGATTACAAGAGAAACTGCATATATCTGACCGTTACAGGCACTTCAGCCGAAAACGGTGATGACGGTAGTGTTGGAAGAGGTAATAGATGTAATGGGATAATCACACCCAGCAGACCTATGAGTATGGAGGCTACAAGTGGTAAAAATCCAATAAACCACGTTGGCAAAATATACAACTTACTGGCGAATTTGATTGCAAGGGAGTGTGTTGAGGAGATAGAGGGCATTCAGGAAGTATATGTAAGAATTTTGAGTCAGATTGGAAAGCCAATTAACGAGCCGAAAGCTTTGAGCGTACAGATTTTGCCAAAGAAAGGTTATGAGATTGAAAAAATGTATAGGAGTATTAGGGAGATTGCTGAAGACAGATTGTCAAGAATTGGAGAGATAACGGACTTGGTAATAGATGGAAAGGTTTCCACTTTTTGATTTTTCTTTAATTAATTTGGCGATATAAAAATTTGGTAAAATTATGAGGATTTGGAAACGAATTTGAACAAAATGATAGTGTTTGAATACTTACCAAATCACATCTCAGCCAACCTCTGCAAGCCCCCTTCTCCTAATCCCAGAGCAACAACTACCTCCAACCAAAAGGACATTCGATGATAATGAACTTGTAAACAAATCTACATTGTATAGCGGTGCAATTGCAAGCTGAGAGGAAAGTTTTGAGAAAGACTTCTATGGAACGCTTATGTTCTCTTTGAAAAAGATACAAGAAGTTTATACGGATAGCGATAAATTCCTCACCCCCTCAATACAAGAATTGAAAAGTTGGCCAAGGGATTCCAACTACCTGTCGACAAAGTCTGTGATTTGTATGACGTCTTCTTAGAAATGAAGGAGCAAGGAATGGCTCCTACTCCTGCACCATGATTTTCAAGAGGCGGGAGATTTAAAGAATTGACAGCATATTTTCCTCAAACAGACAAGTTAATTGGAGTAGAAGTTTTGATTACGATAATTGAAACGAAATTTTAATTTTTTATTTCATTAATCCTACAATAAACTTTTTAAATTAATACAATTACTACCAACATGAATCTCGAACAGTATCCAGAAATCCAAAAGTGGATTACACAGGTTAAAGAGTCGTCAAGATCCCCTTATATGTCCGCAATG
>QMZC01000125.1 GCA_003662995.1 Archaeoglobales archaeon | reverse complement strand
CCCTAACATCAACGTCAACATTGATGTGAGTGGTGGTACCGTTGACAAAACCTCAGCCACAACAGATGAGAATGGAGAAGTTTATGCGCTATTTACAGCACAAACCGAAGGTTCTGGTTATGTTAGATTTATATGCCCATCCTGCGTGAATGAAAGTATCGTTAACTACTCCCTGTCTATTTCAGAATTTAAAGCCACTTCTGGAGCTTATGAGATAAATTGGGAAAGAAGTGAATACGTTGTGACAGGAACAGAAGGGCAGATTTCGGAAGTGCAGATGATAGCAAATACAACTCCAAAAGCAATTTATGCAACAGTTGAGTTTACTACAGACAACCCCTATGCTGTTTTCACACCAAATCGAACATCTACCGATACAAATGGAAACGTTTCAACTACTTTGAAAATTACTCCTCAACCCGATTGGGATTGGCTTACACTGATAAAGGCATACGTTACAACCTTGGCTTCAGGAGATACGGCTTTAATTAAATTCTATCTCACAAAAATATGGACGGTCGATACTTATGATGATTTTGTGCAGGGAATATTTTTTGATAATACAGAACTTGCAGGAAGTAGTGGTGGAGATGGATACGTTATCCTGAAGAAAAACACAACCAACTGGCTTAGTGGATGGAACTATAGAAAACAAATTAATATATCAAGTATATATAACTTAACAGACTATCAACTTTTAGTAACAGTTGATACAGCTTCTCTAATTTCAGCTGGAAAAATGCGCTCTGACTGTGGAGATATAAGGTTCACAGAATCAGATTGTACAACCAAATTAAATTACTGGATTGAAAGTGGTTGTAATTCTGGAACAACGAAGATATGGGTGAAAGCAAATATTTCATCTGGAAATAGTCATATTTACATGTATTATGGAAATAGCTACGCCACTTCGGAAAGTAGTCTTTCTAACACGTTTGATGCGGTTGGCGAGGCAGGAATTGTTTCTGTTGGTGGAAGTGAAATAACCGTTAACTTCGCTAATTCATACACCAATCCTCATGTTTTTGCTGTACCAAGATTAAATCCAGGCGTTTATAGAAGTGGCAAAGTTACAGCCCAACATCATTTAATCACAGAAGTGTCTACTACCTATTTCAAAATAAAACAGGTAGAATCACCTTCAAAGGGAGATGGTACAATAGACACTACTCAAGTCGCTTATTTGGTTTTAGAGGATGGAATCTATTATATTGGCACAAGCTTGCTCGCTGAGGTTGATACCACATCTTGGTTAAATAATTGGGTAACTGTTACGTTTTCAGCACCTTTTTCGTCAACACCAGCCGTCATTGCTGATGTTCAGGGTCCTGGCACACAAGGTAGTAACGTACACGAAGACATCTATGCACGAGGGGATGAAGTATCCACCACAAGTTATAGAGTTCAAGCAGAAAGGGACGACGATTCAACACCCAATGGAGTTCAAACAACAATAGCTTATGCAGCAATTCAACAAGGGTTTGACAACATTAACAGCTTTGAAGCCAGAAAAACAAGCGACTCAATTACGGATTCATTCACATCCATAACTTATTCCACATCCTATTCATCTGCTCCAGTGGTTGTAGCTCAGCTCGTTAGAGAGGAGGATGATCCAAACTCATTTTATGCGGTTACAAGAGACGTAACTTCTTTTAATTTCGAGCTTGCTGGAGAAGAACCTGCCTCTTGGGATGGACCCCATACAACAGAAGAATTCAGTTGGATTTCTGTACCCCAAGGAACGATATATGGTAGAAAGTACGTTTCAGATGAACCTACGATTTCGATAGGTAATGAAGAAACAGTTAAATACGTTTCATCAGGAACCTACTCGTCTTATGTTAAAGATTTAACCCAAAATTCAACAATTACGTACCTCCAGTGGAGTGGAAGCATAGAAACTGGAACTACTGATATAACATTCTACATAAGAGCGTCCAACAACTCATTTACAAAAACAGATATATCTCCAACATGGAGTTATGTTGGTAAAGCATCAGATGGAACCCAGTTTGATTTACAAAGCTTAAACATCATAGGCAGATATGTACAATTGAAAGCTGAATTATCAACTAATGATAATACAAAAACGCCAATATTAGACGAGGTTACCGTTGGTTATAAACCAATAAGTTGATAAGAGTACTACAATCTCCTTTTCAAAACGAGAAGCGTAAAATAGCTAAAATTAGCGAAATTACGACAATTTCAGCTTCAACAGGTTCATCGGGGAAGATAGTGATTAAGGCTTTGACATATCCACAAAGACCCTTTCTAATTTCTCCAAAATTCTCTGCTGTATCAATTTCAACAAAAAAATTGAATCTAACCATCAATGGAGAAAGCTATTCAACCTGTGCAATATTGGTTAAGCCAAATTACTACTATTCAAACAAACCCTACTTGATATTTGAGCACACTGCTGTTTTTGAAGAATATCCCAATTACAACACTGCAACAATCGTTTCTGAATCAAGCTCTTTCAGTAAAAACAGAATCACGATTTACCTCATCAACTGCTCTTTCAGCTCTTTCTCTACAACCCAATCCGTAAATCTTTTTTTGGAACCTGTTTCGTATGGTGGACAAAGATACTACAGCTCATTGAATGTAACATTTGAATCCTATGATGAAAAAACTGCAAATAAATGGAGGGAAAGTCTAAACAAATCAGGTTTTGATGTTGGAGGTAGTGGGAGAGATGTTACAATAAACGCCACCAAAAAATCAGATGATGACGGGGAAGTGTGGTACTACTTTAATGCAGGTAGTGAAGGAAGCTGTACTATTAGTTTCAGTATAAGCTCATCCTCAGTAGATTACGATGTCGTTGTAAGTGCGGCGCCATCTGGAGGAGGGATCTTTGACGTTTCTTGGAATGTGTCAAGCTTTGACTGGAATGTTTCACTAGTAGGATCTCAAAGAACCTTTAAAGTTTCAGTTCACTACAATAATGACCCGGTCAAAGGTGCAGTTGTGGACTTATCGACGGATGCTCCAGATCTTGTATCATACCCCGAGTCTGTCACAACTGATCAAAATGGTGAAAGTACCGTTACGGTAACAGCTCTGGACAATGGAACAGCCCATCTATTTGCCACAGCAGGCGGTTCTGGTGGTATCCTTAAGCTTATTATAAGCGGAGCTGGAGGGGGGTTCTGTCCTACTGGATGGGGTTATTGGAGGGAGATCACGATTCATAATAACGTGGACGAGGATCTCACCGACTACCAGATCAAGATTGAAATGGATACACAGTCTCTTATAAGCGCAGGTAAGATGAAGGGTGATTGTGGAGATATTAGATTTTATGACGAGAACTGGGGTAGTACTTTGAGCTACTGGATTGAAGAGGGTACGTGCGACTCATCCAATACTGTCATCTGGGTTAAAGTTCCGAATATTCCGGCATCTGGAACGGTTAAGATTAACATGATTTATGGAAATCCATCAGCAACCAGTGAGAGCGATATTGACTCAACCTTTTACGATGGAACACTCTACTACACTCGGTACTCAACATCCAATCCTGAGTCGTTGGATGAAGGTATAAACGCATTTAAGTCGGCCTCAGATCAACCAGGATACTGTAAGAAGTTCATTACAAATTACGAGAATATTGCTAACAGCAACTCAAATGGTTGTGGTGGGTCTAACCAGAACATAGCTTTCTGGGTAGAAGCTTACTTTTATGTTGATAATAGCGGTTTGTGGCGGTTTAGATACGGTCCAGATTTTGGTAGGGGGGTGGGCTGTATGTCGATGGTAATCCTATAGAGGAAGACTGGACAGAAGATTTGTGGTGGAATGATGATTGGAATCACCCAGATGTGTTGAGTGGTAGTAAGCAATTGAGTGCTGGATGGCACAAACTGTTTGTGCTCGGATTTGAGTGGTGCTGCGATGGTCGTCAAAGTTTGCAATTTGATAGGCCGAGAGGAGGATGGAACTGGGAAGACTGGTTAACAACTAATTTAGAGATAAAATCAAGGAAACTTGTTTTTCCTGAACCTATTATAGATGTTAAAGATGAAGAAACTTGCTAAAAACAGTCAGAGTGTTATATATGTAGAAGATCCAAAAGGAGTGTCCGTTCTGGAATTTTACCATCGATTGCCGAGAACGACCTAAATTTCTTCAGCAGTTAAAGCAACAAATGTTTATATCCTATCAGTTAAAAAGAAGATCAATGGAATTCCTAAGAAAAAATGCTGTGAAGTTTCTGGAGAAGGCTGAAGAAAGCTTAAGCAAAGGGGAATACAACTTCGTAATGTTCTTCGTTGAACAGTTTTTCCAACTCGGCTTGAAGTACTTAATAGCAAAAAAGTACGGAGATTTCCCAAAGACGCATAGCTTGAAAATTCTCTTTGAGTTGACGGAGGATGAGAAGCTTCTACGCTTTTACAAAGACAACATTGACACTCTCAGGGACATAGAACTGGCATACGTGGCTTCAAGGTACTTTGACGTTGAATATTCAGAGGAGGCTGCTGAAAGGAGCTTGAAGTTGGCTAAAAGGTTTGCAGAGGTGACGGAGATTGCTTGAGTTTAAATACTATAGGATACTCAAAAGGAACAGGGAACTTTTCAATGGGGCCTTCGAAATAGCGGCGAAAATCAAAAGCAGGGCGGAAGGAGTTTTTAAAGATTGTAAGGTTTACATTGTTGGTAGCTTTGCGAGAAACAGTTATACGCTCTCCTCCGATCTCGACATACTGATAGTTTCGGATGAAGTTCCAGAAAAGTTCGAGTTTGAATGGTACTCCAAGATCGTAAAGATGCTAACTGATGATGAGAGAGTAAACATACATTTGTGGAACAGAGGGAAATTCAAAAATGTTGAGAAGCTTTACTGCCCACGCATACCCGTTTGATTGGTTTACCCTATTAATCATCAGGCCCCATTTTTCAACCTTGAGAGATTCGATTTTGTCCTTAGCGCTGAGTGGTAGCAAAGGGTTGAACATAGGATGGCACAAACTGTTTGTCCTTGGATTTGAGGATTGCTGCGACGGTGGTCAAACGCTCTAGTTCTGTAAAAATAAGTGCAATAAAGATAAAAACTGGAAAGATTGGTCGACGAACAACCTCGAAATAAAAGCCAGAAAGTACGTAGAACCGGAACCGTCAATAAACATTGGTGATGAACATAACTGCTGATCGGCAAAACCAAAGCCAGCTTCAAACTTAAAGAGGTGTAGTAGTTTCCAAAGTAGCTCCTTATATTAACTCCAACTCATCCAACCAAAACCAAGTCCAAACCAAACTTTTTTAGAAGCTCAAAATCTCTGTCCATAGTTGCCAGTAGCAATTTGTGGGCTATGCAGATTGAACCAATAAAAAGATCCCTTATTCCCATCATTTTTCCATTTTTCTTAATTTTCTTGTAAATATCAGCCGCTACTTCAGCAGATCTGCCATCAAAGGGTAGTCTCTCAAGAGAGTTAAGCAAACCCATCTCCTTCAATTTTGGAGCTCCAACAAGTATCTCGAAACTTGTTATGGTGGTTATGTAAAAATGAGTATCTACTGAAAGAACTTTTTTGAGAACCGATTCGTTGCCCCTCGCAACCTCTATAATCACATTCGTGTCAAGAACTGTCCCCATCTTTCAAAATCCTCCTTAAGGGCATCAATTTCACTCTTCACTTTCATGTACTCTTCCTCGCTAAGTACACCAAAGATTTTCATGAGAGCTTCTGCATTACCCTTTCTACTCTTCAGAAGTTCCCTTATTACCTCTGAGAAGCTTCTATTTCCTTTTATTCTTATAAGTTCCTCGTAAACGTCATCAGCTATTGTTACAGTTTTTACCATTAACTAAGTTGAGTACACTCAACTTATTTATAGATTACGACTTCTGACATCTAGATTTGGCAGAATTCTTATTCCAAAGGAAATAAGAAAGACCCTTAGGATTAGAGAAGGAACTGAGCTGGAGATAGAGATTATGGATAAATAAATCCTAATAAAACCAGTAAATTACAGCCTCGAAAAAGTTGAAGAGTTGCAACTATCTTAATATGAGTTCGTCTATCGCACCTCAATGATTACATTTGTCAAGGTATGATAAACAATTGATAGCGAACAAAATTGCTAAAGTCCAAACCTAAGCTTTCAGAGCATCAATCAGCAAAAGCCGATAATAAATTTTGATTTGTTCGCATCTGTGTAAGCATTATGAAGAACCTAAAAAAGGTTTATATCTCATAAAAATTAAAAAACAACATGGAATTCCTCAAGACTAACGCTATAAAATTTCTCGAGAAAGCTGAAGAGAGTTTTGAAAAAGAAGAATACGGTTTTACAATGATTTTTTTCAGCTTTATTTAAAATACATTATAGCCAAAAAGTACGGAGAATTTCCAAAAACCCACAATCTCAAGTCTCTTTTCGAATTAACCAAAGACGAGAACTTGATGAAATTTTATAAGGAAAATGTAGATAGGGAAATAGAGTTGGCTTACATAGCATCGAGGTATTTTGATGTGGAGTATGCGAGAAGTCGCTGAAGATAGCCTCACATTGGCTAAAAAATTCCTAGAGGTGGAGAAGGTTGGTTAAACTGAAGGAATACTATGAAATGCTTGAGAAAAATAAAGAATTTTTTGATAGAGCAATTTCAATAGCCACAGAAATATAAAAATAGAGTGAAGAGAATTTTTGGTGACTGTGAGGCGTTTATTGTAGGCAGTTATGCGAAAAAACTCACACACTCTCTTCAGATCTTGATATTCTGATAATTTCAGACAAAATTCCAGAAAAATTCAGTCTTGAATGGTACAGTGGAATTGTGAGAAAGCTTACAAATGACCCCAAAATTAACATCCATTTATTAAACAGAAGGAAGTACGAAGGTTTAAAAAATATACCATCCTATGCTACGAATATGATGCCTATACAAATGTCGATATGTATAGAAGCAAATTCTGTTAAATGCGACAAGGGACTGTCAAGATTAGCACCTCCAGTAATTGTAGAACATCATAAAACTCTCTAACCAACTTTGAACAGATTCAAAAGAACTATTGAAAGGAAATCTATTCCAAAACCTTTTTGTTCTATCCT
>QMZC01000124.1 GCA_003662995.1 Archaeoglobales archaeon | reverse complement strand
GAAGTTCTGGAGGCTGCCAGGGGAGTTATACCCAATTTAAGCCACTTTGTCGAAACAAAACTCTTAGAATTCCTATACTCGATAAACCACCCAATAGCAAAGAAATCGATGTGGGCCCGGAGGTACTTGAACCAATTTTGGTTTGGGTCGTAAAAAATTTAAAGTAAATGCGACAATTTCGATCATGAGCAAGAAAAAATACAAAGCCTTGCTGGAAGACGAAGATGTACGTAGATGGTATGTAAATGTTTCAAGAGGAGCTGAAGTTACTGCTGATGTTAACTTAAGGAGACTCGGCAACTTCTGCGAGAGAGTTAGACTACATCCAAAAGATTTGCTAAAAATGGATGATAAAGCTCTCAAAAACCTGATTTTAGATTATATAACAGATATGGAGTTAAAGGGTTATGCAGGGAGTTACATTTACTCAACCCTTAAAGCCATAAAATCGTGGCTTAGCTTCAACGACAGAGAATTGAGGGCGAAAATAAAAATTAAAGGCTCCAATGAGTATCCGAATACATACGATGAAAGGGTTCCAACTCAGGCTGAATTAAAATCCATCCTTCTTTCTGGAAACAAGAGGGCGAGAACAGCATGCTCTCTGGTAGCCTTTTCCGGAATAAGACTTCAGGTTTTGGGAAACTATAGAGGTAAAGATGGCTTAAGGGTTATGGATTTTCCCGAAATGGTTATTTCGAATGGAGAGGTTGAATTTGAGAACATACCAACGATGATTATTGTTAGACCGCCTTTGAGTAAAGTTGGACATCAGTACTTCACGTTTCTTTGTAAAGAGGGTTGTGAGATTCTGAAAAGTTATCTCGAGGAAAGGATTAGAAAAGGAGAGGAGCTGAACGAGAAGTCACCGATTATAACGCCGATTGCAAGATATTTGTGGGGAAAGTGTATCTCAACAATTAACATTGGAGATATAATAAGGCAAGCAATAAGAAAGGCTGGTTTTAGCTGGCGTCCGTATGTGCTGAGGCACTACTTCGACACCCAGCTACTGCTTGCTGAATCTAAGGGGCTAGTTATAAGAGACTACAGGCAGTTTTGGATGGTGCACAAAGGCGATATAGAGCACCAGTACACTACAAACAGAAACAAACTTCCAGAGGATTTAGTTGAAGATATGAGAGATGCGTATGCAAGAGCATCAGTATATCTTGAGACCGATGGACGTGAAGAGCTAACCAATGCAGAAAGAATTAGGATGGAGTTAAGGAAGGCCATGCTTGTATTTGCCGGTTTGAGTGAGGACGAGATTGCATCTTTAGACCTTGCATCAATGAGCGAGGAGGAATTCTTCCAGCTGTTCAAAGAAAGAACATTGGGAAATGGTCCAAAGCAGAGAGTTGTAGATATTAGCGAGGCTGAAAAGCTGATCAACTCAGGCTGGGAGTTTGTTGCTACACTGCCCAATGGGAAGGTAATATTAAAGCAGTAGGCATAGTGAAGTTATCCTCTAGAGTATGAATATAAGGAAAAGTATATATATCTATACTCCATAAGAATGTATGGTGAAAGGTATGGCGAAGATGAAAACGAGTGTGTTGCTGGATGAGGGGACGAGGCTCAAGCTGACCACGCTAGCTTCGATAACAGGTAAGGATATGACGGAGATAATAACGAAGGGGATCTCTCTCCTATTTGAATACACTAAGGAGTGCTATAGGGAAAAGGAAGGTGAAGATGGAGAAACTTATCAGGTGCTTCTGCTCACAGAGAAGCTTAGCGAAGGGAAAGGGAGAGCGAAGCTAAGCATGGACGAAATCTTCGAGTATGCAGTTGGAAAAGCTAGGGAGAGAGCAAAAGAGGACGTGAAGGGAGAAGAAGTCAAATAGATCTTAATAATAAAACATCTTATAGGCGAAATAACTCTGAGAGAACAGGTAATTTGCTTATAAGATGTAATTATCGATTTTTTAGCCTGAACAGAGGTGGTACCCATTTCCCCTTCTCCATCATTGCTATATCTCTTTCAAGTAACTTTATCCAAAGCTCACCCTTCATCACAGCCTCTTCAGGCGTTAGTTCATCCTTTTCAGATAGCAGAATGTCCCTAAGCGCAAAGTCTATAGGAAGCTTTCTTGCAAACTCTTTTAGTACTCTCGTGCTGAGCTTTTTCACCAACACCACCAAAGCTTAGAGTTCAACGAATTCAATAACTTCTGTGCTCCTGTAAAGCTCAACAAAGTTCTCCAAATTTGAAATATGCTGGAGAAACTTCTTTACAACTTTGAGATGCTCTACAACCTCATCTGCCAGCTCATCTATTTTTTCTTCAAATACTGATACTGGCATGTATACCCCTCCTTATTTAGGTATACTTATTATTTAAAACTACCTCTTTTAACTCACGTTCTAACGTGATATAGATATCACCAAAAACTATTTAAGCATTTTGCTTAAAGTGATATAGAACGTGATATTGGTGATGATATGCCGAAGCTCGTAGAAGCGCTTGAGGAGGATGTGGATAGGATATATGCAAATGTAACTCCGGCAGATGTGAGAAAAATAAACGCCCTACTCAAGACTAAGGAATTTAAAGGACTCTCAGACCTCGTTAGAAAGGCGATTGACGTCCTCTATCTGCAGTATGTTCTTCAGGGCAAGATAGAGAGCGATGAGACTATTCTCATTTCCAGACGTGAAATCACAGTTGAGTAGGTGCTTCTTATGTGGGTTCCTGTGGGAAATGGGAAATGGATCAACATCGAGCTGCACATCGTTGAAGAGCGTTACATGTTAAACTGCAGCGATGTAGCCCTTTCAAGGTTCATCCTCAAATACGCTGAAGTTGTAGATGAGGCGAGCGATGAAGAAATAGCTGAGGAGGTTAGAAAAGTTGTAAAGATGCTGATTGAAGATGGATACAGCATTAATGAGATTGTGGAGAGAGCAATGCTCATCTTGGGAATCCCAGAGATTTACATACGTGGGATGATTGATAGGGTTATGGTTGAATTGGGACTGCTCAACCGTAATGGTATGCTTGTGAAATGATAGTTGGCGTCATTGAACCTGATCCTTCCTACCGAGGCGATTGTGGAGTAAAACCTTAAAACTTTAAAATAGTAGTTTAATTGTTTGCTAATTGCCAATTTTTCTACACGATCTATAAACTCAGGAGAAATCTTTTCTCAGATAGTAATTCCTTATGATGATGTGATTTTTGTAATAAGAAAAATTTTTATGCTGAGCCTCAACTGGGGGGCTTGTGGGTCAGATAGTGTATGTGCATATACCACGAGAAATCGCCTTTACACTCAGAAACAGGCTAAAGTTTGCGAAGATCCCTTATATAGATGTAAGAGTTGAGGTAATTGGCGTTGATGCGGAGAGTTACCAAACCGTTTTACGGATCGTCGATGAGATTCGACAGAGATGTGTTGGAACCGCGAGTGGATAAATTCAGCCTTGCATAAGGGCTTCAGGACGGGTTTGCATAAGCCTTACCGTCCTTCCATCTGCTTTAATACGGCACTCAAAACTACCCTTTAGTCTGCTGAAGACTCTCAATTTTATTACTTGTTTCAGGCCGGATGCAGTATCTAAAACCCGTGAACCCGTCCGTCTTCGTATAGGTGCTTCTTTATAACATTCCCCACTGCGCTAACATCTGCATCGATTAAACTTACCGACTTGAACCACGCTTGATCCTTTTCTCAGGTTTGTAGTTTTCTTTATAAAGATATCCGTCTAAGTCCATGCCAGCATTTCTCTCACTTACCTCTATGAGCTGTCTCTTCGAACTTGTATTTCAAGTGATCTGGTTCACCAAATCAAGTAGATCGTTCTCTCTCGTTCTTTGATGAATATACATTCCAAACGATTATCTTCGTAACCTTCAGCTTCTCAGCCAATCCGACTATTAAGTTGGAAGCTTTATGGCTGGAGTCTCTCAACAGTTTCTGTTTCCTTGGCAGGCAAGGCTGGATGAGGATGCATCTAAGCTCGTTCTGCACGCATTTAATAGAATCAAGAGGTATTTAAGAAAAACAGTTCCTCTGAGATGACTCCAGAGTCGATGCACTTAGTTTTGGTTTCAGGGAAATTTTGTAAATATTAAACAACATTCCAAGTTACGTTTAGTTAGGAACAATAAGATTCAATGAGAAAAACTATGCAATAGATATATATTACTCTCTCAAGTGTTTTTCAACGATTTCTAGCAGTTCATCCTTCTTACATGGCTTCTCTATTACTTCAGCAGCTCCTGCTTCAATTAAGTCCTCCCCCCATCTGCGTTTGAAGGCCGTGAGACCGATTATCTTAGCCTCTGGATTTATCTCGAGGATTCTCCTTGTTGCCTCAATCCCATTTATTTTAGGCAGCATGATTTCGGTGATAACTAGCGTGGGTCTGAATTTGGAGTAAAGTCTTACCGCAGTCTCACCATCCATCGCGCATATACAGTCGTAGTCCGATAGCATGAGCTTGAGTACCTCCAAGAAGCTGGCATCCGGCTCAGCAATCAGAATCCTTCTGCTGTCTGACTCCAATGGTTCCATCTTATCAGCCTCTCAAATTAGGAAAATTCATCAACTAACCTGAAGTTTAGTACTACGATTGATCGTAGTTAGTTTTCATATTTTTAAAAACTTTCGGAATTCGTGATGAAGCTCATCTGCAGGAAACATTTCGTATCCATTCTCCTCCTCCTCGAATCACCGAAATCATTCAACGAGCTTTTAAAGATTTTGAAAGCCTATCCAGATACGCTTGCAAGGAGGATACGGGAGCTCTCAGAGCTTGGATTAATTGCCCGTGATGAGGCAGAGGGTAAGCTTAGATATAGGCTTACGGAGAAAGGAGCAAGGGTTGCAGAATTGGTCAAAGGGATCGAAGAGCTGGAGAAAAGGATTGAAGAGATTATCGATTGATTATTGATTAATCTCTTCAAGGCTCAGGCTTGCCTCCAAAGCTGCTAAGCTTTTTGGCTGAATAGGCAGATAATGCCATCTCTACATCGGCGCATGTCCAGACGCTTTTCTCCCTCAGCCCGTATTTTACGAAAAGCCTTGGGTGGTGGCAGCTTACCGACCCGTTCAGGATTGAAGAGATGAATTTGAGTATCCTTATCCACTTAGAATACACATCTAGCCAAGTTTTTGTTTTCGGGATGTACCAGCTTCCGTTGTTAAATGCTCGAAGCATTAGCCATCTTCTGGAATCCTTGCCGAAAATTCTATCGATTCGGGTGTCTAGGGCTCCATATTCAGAAGGTAGAGAGAATCGCAGAATTCTGCTGAGGTATGCAGGTCCAAGTCCTTTGACTCTGTTCTGCAGTATTCCAACAACTTCAGAACCGTTGGGCTCTCCTTCCTCGTTGAAGAATGGAATGTTTATCCTATCCGAGCACTTTACTCTTCCTACATTTCGGAGTCCACCCCATCTCGCAACCGATAATATGTCTCCTCTCTCAAGGAAGTTTTTCCTTGCCTTTTTCGTGAGCTCAAGTTCAAGGCTCAGGATGCCTAAAAAACCCGTATTCCATCGGTCTCTCTGCCATTCGTAGCTTCAGCAAGGAATAAGATAACTCCTGTCAATAAAGCAAACTCCTCAAAATAATAATTCTGGCAATGTTCTTTGAATTGGAATTCTATGCTGTTAGCGGTAAACAAACGATATGAGTTGAGAATGTTCTTTGACAAAATCAACGTTAAAGCGGTCAACACTGGTAGAAAAATAAGCTTACTCCACCTTAGGAAGTTCTTTGAGCAAATGTGCAACTACGTTTTAATAATTCATCCTAGGCTAAGAGATTACATCATGGCCTCTAACACTGGCAGCTTAGACGTCCAATCTTACGATGGTAAACTCCCCGTGGAAATCTATGAGTAATATATGGCAGCATGGGGGAAGGTAAACCTCATCTCTAACCAATTTAATGACTCTTACAAAAACATTAAGTAATCCCCAGTAAACTATCAACCATGCAAGAAAGTGTTAAAGAGATCATATTCCTCGTTGAAGAGGATCCAGAAGGGGGATACATTGCTCAAGCTCTTGGTCATTCCATATTCACCCAAGCTGATTCTATTGAAGAACTAAAGGAAATGGTAAAAGATGCTGTAGAATGTCATTTTGATGAGAGAGAAAGACCACAAATAGTAAGACTCCACATTGTAAAACAGGAGATTTTAACTTTATGAAACTTCCGAGAGATTTAAAAGGCATAGAGCTTGCCAAACTCCTTAAAAAATACGGTTATGTGGTAACAAGGCAAACTGGAAGCCATATGAGATTAACAACCACTATGAAAGGAGAACACCACATAACTATTCCAAACAAACCACTTAAAGTAGGGATGCTCAGTGCAATCTTGAAGGATGTTGCTAATCATCTGGGTAAAAGCAAGAAAGAGATTATCGAGGAGCTTTTCAAATGATTGACACTTTCAACTAATTCTGTGGAAATCTGTGAGCAATACAAGGCAGCTTGAGGGAAAGTTAATTAGTCTTTAGATTCAGCATTAATCCTCCAAATTTCTTAAAGTTTTCTATATCACTTCTCCTTTCCAATTTCTTTGAGTTAAAGAATTGTAAGTTGGTATTGGATTTAAAGATGAAAGAAAAAGCCATGAGCGGTCAGAAATATTTTAGGGTGTCTCCAAACTCACCACTCAGCCACCTATGTGGAACCCTTGCGACGGGTACTTGGTTGGGATTGATAAAGGTTACCTGGGAACCTACTTTGGGTTGTACACCTCCTTTCTTTTTAACATATAGTATATGCAAACTAACATTTTCCTTGCAGTTGCTACAATAGCTATGTTATGTCCTCTTCTCCTCTTTATTCTGAGATAGAAGGAGCGGAGGTATTCATCATGTCTTATTGCTACGTTGGCACACTGAATAAGAATCCACCTTAACTTTCTTGATCCCTGTTTGGTTATATGGCCCTTGATCTCTTTATTTCCTGACTGTTTTATGGAGGGACATAAGCCTGCATAGCTTATGAGTTTGAACTTGTTCGGGAATCTGTTGACATCTCCTATCTCAGATTTTATTAGTAAGGCAGAATAGTAGCTTATTCCAGGGATGGTTGTGAGTAATATAGCATCGTTATCCTGTTTGGCTTTCTCCTGGATTATCCTGTCTATTTTCTTTATTTCCTCATTTATCCTGTCTATGATGGAGAGGTTT
>QMZC01000123.1 GCA_003662995.1 Archaeoglobales archaeon | reverse complement strand
TATCAAACTCCAGGCAACGCCCAATGCCGTACCTCTGTACCTCTGCTTGAACTCGTATTTTGTTAATGTGAGTATTATGTCCCGCTTTTTTAAATATTCAAACATCTTAGCTCACTTTTTGAGTTGTGATATAAAACTTTTCAGAGATATCCCAACTCCTGCAGCTTGTCCAAAACAACTCTAACTTCCTCCTCAACACTCATCTTGTCAGTATCAAGAACAGACTTCCGGATTTTCCGGCTCTTCGTATTCTCCATCCAACCCTGTCAGACCCTTGATCTCTCCCCTCAGAGCCTTGCTGTACAAACCTTTAGGGTCTCTTTTGATTCTGACTTCAAGAGGACATCTTGGATAAACTTCAACGAACCGCCCTATCTCCTTTCTAGCGTACTCTCTCCATTCACGATAGGGCGAAACTACGGAGACTATCGTTATCACTCCATTGTTGGATAAACGTCTTGCCATTTCAACAACAACTCTGTTGTGCATCCACCTCTCCTCTTTGCTAAAGCCGAGATTTGGGTACAGTTTTCTCCTGATGCTGTCGCCATCTAGGAGCTCTACATTATATCCCATCTCCCGCAGCTTGTTGTAAAGAGCATTTGCGAGGGTTGTTTTTCCCGCTCCGCTCGGTCCCGTTATCCAGATGACGAAGCTCAAGGCCTTCACCTTGTATTTGGAGATTAAACAATTTTTAAAATGGTTTTGGTTTGTAAAGTGTAGGTTAAACTAAGAGTTTTTAAGGAAAAGATGAATGATTACCTTCACTTCTCGAATAACAACGCAAAGATAACCTAAAGACAAAGAACGCGGTGTTGAGTTGATACCGTCGTAGCGGCAAAAAGTCTATTAAAAATACCTTTAGCGATTATCCGTTTGAACTGTATAAAAGTTATATATTCGTGCATGCATACATTAACACATGAAGACGATTTCGATAAGAGATGATGTTTACAAAAAGCTTGTGGAGATGAAGGAAGGAAGAGAAAGCTTCAGTGATGTGATAGAAAAGCTACTAAAAAAGAAAAACACGAACATCAAAAGATACTTTGGGGTTTTGAAGGATAGCGAAGTTCTTGATGAGATTGAAAGGTGCTTAGAGGCAAGAAAAACGGCGAGGTTCAGGGTATGATCGTGCTTGACACAAGCTTTCTCATAGATTATTTCAGAGGGGTTGAAGCTACCTACGATTTGGTGAGTGAAGACGATGACGTTGCAGTAACCACGATCACATATCACGAGATACTGGCTGGTTTGAAGAGAAAAAGGAGTAAGAAAGAGGAAAAATTCTTTAAGAGGTTCTTTTCCGAGGTAAAGATACTGCCGTTCGATGTCAAAGCTGCTGAGGAATCTAGCAGCATAGCTGCAAGACTGATGGCGATAGGCAGAGAAGTTAACGCCCTCGACATCCTGATAGCCGGAATAGCGATTGCAAACGGAGCGGATAAGATAATTACAAGGGATACAGATTTTGAGGAGATAGCAAAAGTTTCGGATGTCGGCATCGTTTTGTATGAATGTTAGCTCGTAAGTTAAGCGAAAATGTAATTGAATTGGGAAAAGTCGGTTGAGGTATAAATGCTGAGTATCTATAATCATAAAATACAAACCGTTCAAAAATGGCCTGGCGATTTCAGCCACAACTTCCATCGATTGCCTCTTCTACGACTGAGGAGGGAGAAGGGAGATAGATGGGCTTTAAAGATCGAAAGAAAATTGAAAGAAATTCTGAGACGAAAGTGATTTAAATTGGGATGATAAAAGAAGTATGGCTGGTGATGCCGGTGAAGGTTTCCATTGTAGAAAAAGGGGACGCTGCAAAAATACTTGAATGGTTTAAAAAACATAAGGATGAGGGATATGCTGATATACTCGAAGAAGTTGTAAAAGAATGTAGAAAAGAGTTCAACCTAAGGTGATTTTTTGGTCGGGGTTGATACGACTTTTCTCATCGACCTCTTCAGAAATGATGAAAAGGCCATTGGTGTTCTCGAAGAGCTGAGCAGAAGTGGAGAGCGTATCGCAACCACTGTTATAAACATGGCAGAACTTTACAGAGGAGCTTTCCTGCACCCTAAAACAGACGAGAAGATCGCAGAAATTGAGGAACTGAAAGATCTCCTGATAGTTCTGGACATGAGAATAGAGAGTGCAAAATATTACGGTAAAATCTATGCCGAGCTAAAAAACAAGGGAAAAATGGCAAAGGATAGGGACATCCTGATTGCCTCAATATTCCTGTCATTTGGTGAGAGGAAGATAATTACCCGAGATAAGAAGCACTTCAATGAAATAGAGGAGATGGAGGTAATTACTTACTGAAATATTTTCACAATTGGCATAATGAGTTTCATCCACTATCTTCAGACTGCATTGACATTAGAGTGAATGGGGTTAAAAACCCAACGAATGTTCTGCATGCTAATCTGCTGAACGGCAGACTAACAGTGGGAGGCCTGGCTTTACCAAGGGTGGAGACTGATGTAGCACCCAAGCTAACAGTAAAGGATGCAGAAGGTGTAAAGGAAGTGCAGTGGGGGCTACCTTCACCATACTTTGGAGAACAACGCAAGGATAACCCAAAAGCCAAGAATGTGAGGTTCAGGATAGATGGTTGCTGTGAGCGATGGTAGACCGATCGAGGTTTATGTGAACGGAGTTAAGGTAGCTGAGATCGTCGTGAGCAGACCCGACGTCGAGTAAAATCAAAAACTCAGTAGGGGAGAGAGACGTTCTGTAAAAATAATAAAGCTGAAAGTGTTTTGAAGGTTTGTCGGCATAGATTTAACTCTTTCCCGTAACTTGCTTACTTGTATCTTACTTATCCTAATCTTACTTATCCTACTATCGGATGAAGAGGAGAGAGAAGAAACTCATAAAAGGTAGATTCACAAAACGTATAAATATTTCAGCATCAATCGTTAGTGCATGGAAGAAATATCTGTCAAAGTTCCGAAAGATTTGGTTAGGATTCTAAAAGTAAGAGATGAAGATATTCCCAGACTCGTTAGGCTTTATTTGGCTATCGAGTTATATAGGGAAGGAAAGGTAAGCCTAGGTAAAGCTGCACAGATTGCTGGAATTACCAAGTGGGAGATGATGGAGATCCTGGCATCTAAAAATATACCACTACAGTACGATGCGAAAGATCTAGATAAAGATGTAGAAACGTTAGAAAATATGTTATGATCGTTGTTTCGAATTCAAGCCCTCTAATTACATTGGCTAAAATTGAGAAGTTATACATTTTAAAAGAGCTCTTCGGTGAGATCATTGTCCCAAAAGCGGTTTGGTACGAAGTTGTTGTTAAAGGTAAAGGAAAACCGGGAGCTGAAGAAATAGAAAAAGCTGAGTGGATTAAGGTTAGAGAGGTCAAAGATAAAGTCAGTATTGAGGTTTTAAAAGGAGAAATAGAGGTTGGAGAGACTGAAGCAATAGTCATTGCAAAAGAAGTTCGCGCCGATTTACTCATAATGGATGAAAGAATTCCAAGAATTATAGCAGAGTCAATAGGCTTGAATGTCATTGGAACTCTTGCCATTATTTACATAGCTAGGAAAAAGGGCTTAATCAAAGAGGATTTTGATGAAATCGTTAAAGAATTAAAGAGCAAAGGAGTTAGATTTAGCGATAAAGTTATCTACAGATTAAAGCAGAAGTGGGGTGATATAGTTTAGAGTTTAGATCATTTGTGATCTAACCTTGAACGGCAGATTAATCATCGGAGGTCTGGCTTTACCAAAAGACATCGAGGAAATACCTAAGCTAATAAAAAGCTAACAATAAAAGACACCGAAGGAATAAAAGAAGTGCAGTGGGGGTTACCATCACCATACTTTGGAGAACAACGCAAGGATAATCCGAAGGCAAAGAATGCGAGGTTCAAGACAGATGGGGTTGTTGTGAGCGATGGTAGACCGATTGAGATATATCTTGGAGACCGGAAGGTTGCTGAAATCTTAATCGAGAGAGGAGGCTCGAATGTTGGTTAAACTATAGAAAGTCCATCTCTGAGAGAACTCTAACCCCGAAACTCTCTTGAAATGTTTAACGTTGTTCGTCAAAATTGTTAAATCGTTTGAAAGAGCTGTTGCTGCAATCAACAGGTCGAAATCGCCTATGACCTCTCCTCTTTTTCTTAGTTCGTGTCTAAGTTTTCCAAATGTTTCACATACATTCAAATCGACTCCCAAGACAACGACACCTGACAGGAAATCATCCAAAGCCATCTTGTGCTTGGGACTTGTAGAGGCATAAACACCCTCATACAATTCTGCTACGGATATTATACTTACAAATAGTCCCTCATCGAACAATTTTTGTAAAATCGAGACAATTTTTCGATTTCCTCTCAGATACTCAATTATCCAAGGTATCTATCAAGTACAGATTTAGCACCTCGATGGGCGGTTTCTCGATTCGTATATCTCTCTACACAATTTTTCGGTATCTAGATCGTGCCATTTTCCAGCGGATTTTATAAACCTCTCCTTAGATCTCAACATCTTTTTTAACTCCAAGATTTCTTTTTCAAGATTCTCAAGTTTGGCATAAACCGCATCCATAAATTTAACACGTTTTTGAGCTATAAAACTTTACCGTCACACGGCAAATTACAATTGCTCAAAATATGGTTGTAAAACCTTACGCTCCATTCAGATTGTCACAACTGGGTAGCAAAGATTTATTTTCCTTTAATCCTAATTCTTCAGAATTGACGTTCTCAATGCAAACCTTCTGAACAGCAGATTAGTAATCGGAGGTTTGGCTCTGCCAAAAGTAGATGCAGAAGAGCTAAAGCTAACAATAAAGGATGCAGAAGGTATAAAGGAGGTGCAGTGGGGCTTACCATCACCATTCTTTGGAGAACAACGCAAAGACAATCCAAAAGCCAAGAATGCAAGGTTCAGGGTTGACACTATGCCCCACCCCACGACAAGCCAATCGAGATATACCTTGATGGAATAAAGATCGCCGAAGTAATCATTAACCAGACCTTTCCAGCCCACTTTTTGACAATTATTTTTCGGCCAGTTTTCTCCTTACAAAACTCAGGAACTCCCTTACAGCCTCTTCTGGCTCATCACTTATATCACTCTCCACAACGTTCTCTTCGCTACCGTCGTGGAAATGCTTCGGGAATGTTTTCACATATTTCCACCTTTCGTGAGGCGCATTGTCGTGCCTAAAAACAAGATCTCCTTTCTGCCAGTGATAAGAGTACTTCTCCTTGGAAACCCAAACATCAATAAAAGAATCATTTAAGAGGTAAAGTCTTAGTTTCAGCGGAACACCCGATGGCAGTCTTATAATTTCCCCTTTAACTACGATGTCTCCGAACTCTTTTAGAGCTATCTCACAAAGCCTTTTGTAGATTTCGAATATCATCTGAGGTCTCCTTTATTATCTCTTCCAAGTTTTCAAGCGTTATCAGATCTTCCCAGGCAGGATGTTCGCTAATTTCCCCCTTTCTAATCTTTTCTTCAAGTTCTTTTGTAGAATTAACATTGTATCTTCTGAGGATTTCTAATCTTTCTTCCATATACTTTTTCTTTTTTTCATTAAGGTAGGCTATAAGGCTGAGAGTCATGAGTTTTTCCTTTTCAACTCCTTCTTTATTAGCTATTTTTTCAATTACTTCCGTAATCACAATATCAACTGCTCATCAAACTTTATTAAACCTTTTCCCATGTTACGATCTTGAATCTGCCGGAAAAGCTATGGCGAGATTGAAAAAGACTCTGTGAGTGGGGAAAAGGAGCGGATGACTATCCTAAGCACCATCTTCAGAATCGACGTTCTGCAAGCAAACCTCTGAACGGCAGCTTGGTTGTTGGATGTTTAGCTTACCAAGGTAGATGTTGAAGGGGTACCAAGCCAACAATAAAAGACGCCGAAGGCACAAAAGACGTGTAGTGTGGATTACCATCGCCAGTGTTGGGTAAACTGCGTCCAGCCAATCCGAAAGCAAAAAATGCGAGTTCAGGGTTGATGGAGTTGTTGGAGATGGACCGATTGAAGTGTTTGTTGATGGGAATAAGGTGGCTGAGATCGTTGTAAGCAGACTGAATGTTAGATGAATCTGCTCAATCATTTTTTATTACCAGATCTGACTGATTAAAGAGGTTGAGGAGCGGTCAGAAAAATTTGGAGACGAAAGTAATTTAAAACTTTAAAAGCAGTATGTATTTATGAAAACAATCTCAATTGAGGTTCCAGACGAGATAAAGGTACCAGAAAAAGACTTGGAGAGACTTGTAAAGGTAGAACTGGCTTTGAGACTTTACCAGAAGGGGTACGTATCATTGGGACAGGCGAGGAGAATTTCCAATTTATCAAAATGGGAGTTCTTAGAGTTGCTGTCAAAAGAAAAAATACCTGTAAATTACGATGAAAACGAGTTCAAAAAGGACTTAAAAGTGATCGAGCAGTTATGAAAGTCGTTTCCAACTCTACGTGCATAATTGCATTGCTGAGGGTCGGGAGATTAACCCTTCTAAAGGATCTTTTCGATAGAATTTTGATTCCAGAGGAGGTTTACAGAGAGATTTACGTAAATGGGAAAGAAGGTTTTGTGGAGTTAGAGAAAGTGGACCTCTTTGAAATAAAGAAAATAAAGAACAGGCGGTTTTTTAACCTGCTGAGAGGATTGATAGACGACGGTGAAGCAGCCAGCATAATTTTAGCTATAGAAGAAGATGCAGGTTTGATAATACTGGACGATAAAGACGCAAGAAAAATTGCTGAGAAACTTGGTTTGAAAGTAATGGGAACTGCAGGCATCCTTCTACTGGCTAAGAAAAAAGGAATTATTGAAGAGATAAAGCCCATTTTAGAAGAAATGAGAATGAGCGGGTTTTATTTAAGTGACAGCATTATAAGAATCGTTTTAAGAGAAGCTGGTGAGCTTTAAAGCTAAAGCTCATCGCAATCAGGCGCGTAAGGCTAACTGGATAAGAGGGAATCAAGTTGAAGAGAATTTAAAGCCAACACTAAAAGACGCCGAAGGAATAAAAGAAGTGCAGTGGGGCTTACCATCACCATTCTTTGGAGAACAACGCAAGGACAACCCAAAAGCCAAGAATGCGAGGTTCAGGGTGGATAATGTAGTAGTTGGAGACGAACCAATTGAAGTCTTCATAAACGATAAAAAGGTTGCTGAGAT
>QMZC01000122.1 GCA_003662995.1 Archaeoglobales archaeon | reverse complement strand
TCTCTGTTAGTTTTTCCTCTTCTCTTGTGTCTTACAATGTACCTTATCTTCCTCTCTGTCAATCTGCCGTAACCCATCAGTTGTTTGAGGGTATTTAAAGTCAAATTTTTTGGGACTATACATTCTAGATTATGCTCCTAAATCGATAAAAACCTTAGGATGGGACAGAATTAGAATTGATGAATTACAGCCCGTGAGAGATGAATTTGAGATACTTATGAATTTAGCAAAAGATGTTGGTAGAAAAAGGTGGCAAAATGAGTTTGTAAGGGTATTAAATGATTATGCAACTTCTCCACTGGCTTTCTTTTATTATTTATATAAACTTGATAATCATTTTGGCTTTATTAATAAAAATCAAGATAGAATTGAGTTGGTTTATAACCGTATAGGAGGTGAAATTATGGGTGTGATAGAAAAATTGGCTGATAAAGCCTCAGATATAGATTGGGCATTATCTTCTGCGTCTAAATCTAAACAAACATGGATATTTAAAAAAGCCATCGATGCCTTAAAGATTGGAAGGCAGAGAGGGTTAGAGAAGGAAGACATAATTGCACTGATGGCGGGAACTATTGAGAGAAAAGCAAGACCTACAAGAAAAGAAAAAAGAAGGAGTATAGAAGATTTTTGTTCCGTAATCTATGAGATATATGAAAAGATTTGGAATAATAGAATTCCATCAAAGACAGAACTAAAATACTGGAGAGATGCTTTCGCTTTTCAATATGTTAAGAAATCTGAAGAAAAATACAAAAAAATGAAAGAAGAAAAACAAAAGGGAGGGGGTGAGAAAAACGAGTGATGAAAAATTTGTGGAGTATGATGAAAAATTTATTGAAGAGGTTAGGCAAAAGCTCTATGATGTAATACCAAAAAAGTATTTTCAGGAGAAATTCGGTAAGCGTACACCCAACTACATTAAGTTGCTCTTAGTAAGAGAGACCACAGGTTATCTGATCATTCGATCTACAGAACCCGATGAGGTGATAAGCACAGAAATTGGTGATAAGGAAGTCGTAGTAATACCTTCCAGAAAATTGAAAGCAAGAGAGAAATTAACTGGTCTTTTATTCTGCAGAAAATTTGGTGTTGTGCATCCAGACCTAGAATATAATTTTCTAAAAGCGAGACTCCACTTAGCTAACCCCAATTCAATAGTGTTTGGGGACAGTGTGACTGTGGAAAGAAGAGAAGAAGCTATAGGACTTCCAGCAAGAGTACTTTATGAGTGGAGTTATTCTTTGAGACCAAAAAATGAAATAATAGATGAGTTAACTCACAATCAGCTGAGTGAAGAAGGAACAATGTGGGATAAAGAAACTGGTCGTTTCAGAGAAACCCTTTTCGAAGTCCAATATGTAAAGCCAGGAGTGTACTTTCCACAGTTCATAACATTTCCAGACATAACTCCAGAGGGTTTCCTTCATGTACTAATATCAATAATAAAAACAACAAGATACGGAGCACAGAGTAATGTCATGGATGCAAATATAAGAAATCACATAATAGCTATTGCTCTTGATCAATTTGAGCCGGCTATTAGCTCATATGTATTAAGTAGAGAGTGGAATGGAGATGAAGTTACTTTAGATAGCATCAAACAGTATACCGTTGAGAAATTAAAAGAGTGCTCTAAAGTGGTAAAAGTTGACAATGATACAGAAAAGCCGATAACAAAATTGATGCAACTGATCAATGAACTACTTAACAATGAGAGTAAGTTGAAGGAGATATACAAGAAACTACTAAATGACTCCATTGCATACTTAATAGAGTGTCAAGTCATCAAAGAAAACAACATTAACAATTACTTAGGAGAATTGAACATCTCATAAGGGAAGCAAAAATGATAAGGCATTTCAAGATAACTTTATTATCTCCCCTATTTTATTACACAAAAGCAGAGAGCGGAGTAGCATCAACGACACCTTTCATAGGAGACCTTGCACTTATCTATGCTACTAACTTTGCTCTATCTCAAAACAACGACATAACTTATCAAACAAAGTCTAAGCCAGATTACGAAGAAATAAAAAACCTTGGATTTTTGTGGACAATTGCTCGTCCACTTAAAGTTAAGAGAACACAAGTGTATGCAAGATACACAAGTCCCATATCCGACGGGATGGTTAGGAAAGACTTAATTGAGCTTATGGGAAAGGCTCTTTTTAAGAATTACTTCCATGTTCAAGGAATAGAAGTAGGCTCTATGTTTCAAGCATCATTTATAGGGGAATTAAATCTTCCAAATAAGTTTACGTTGAGAATAGGCAACGGTAGGGATTGTTTAATCTTATTGGAAGAAATAAACGAACCTGAAAAGGACGTCTGGGTTAATTACTATACGATTACAAAAATTTTTAACAAAACCTTCAAGTTGAAAGAAGGTTTTACAATAGAACCAGTTTTGGCACAATATATAATAGTAAAAGGATTAAACAGGGAAGATCTAAAGAAATTGGAAGAAATAATACTATGACAAGTATTACAGTAGAGGAAAGAAAAATACCATTTGGCGATACAGAAGTAGAGTTGGAAGGGAAGAAATACATCTTACATACTTTCCAAAAAGTATTTTATTCTGATCTAAGTAATTTACCAACTGTTATTGTAGTTATAGCTCCAACTGGTGCTGGAAAAACCTTTGCGTTTACACTTCCGATTATCTATGCAAAAAATCATAATTATTTCCCTCCGAGGGGTTTAGTTATTGCCCCTACCAACGCCCTTGTTGAAGATATGTACAATAGTTTCAAGAAGATAGCTAAAGTTGAAAAAATAACGGGAAGCACTCTTAAAAAGCATGGAATAGAAAGACCAAAGGAATTGCTCAATAGGGTTAAATCTGCGAATATTGTAGTCACAAATCCCGATATTGTAAATTTTGTTACCCATGGTGGTTATCATATCGAAGAATCAGGTAAAAGACGTCATATTTTGAATTTTCAAGATTGGACAGAATTCTTTGGAAAGATTGATTATATTATATTTGATGAATATCATCTTTATGATGAAGAACAAATTGCCAATATTTTGATTTGGTTATTAACAAGTTATCATTTTTTTAAAAATATAAAATGGTTTTTTGTATCAGCAACTCCTGAACGTGTACTTCTTAAGATATTGGACAAACAAGAGATTGATTATATAGTAGTTCAACAGGAATTAGCAGATTCAGGTAGAGTTGTTCAAGGAAAACAGAAAATACATTTTATAGAAGCATCGCAATACCATTCGCTATATAGATGGATGTTTAACGATGAAGAAATTAGAAGTGATGTGAAAAATAAGATTTCTGAGGCTATTAAAGATAAAAAAGTGTTTTTCCTGTTTAATTCATTAAGAGAGGCGAAGATAGTAGAAAACAAGATGAGAAACCTATTTCGTGATGCAAAAATTGGTGTAAATACCGGATTTGAAACGAGGCAGAAAGATTTCGACTTCAATCCTGAAAATTACGACATAATAATAACAACATCAAAAGCAGAAGTTGGTGTGGATTATCCAACATTACAACTTGCTTATATTGATTCTGGAAAGTATCTAAGGAATTTTTTACAACGAATTGGGAGAATTGGAAGGGGCGAAGAAGAAAGCGAAATTTACTGCGTAATCCCAGTAGCTGTTGTTGAAAGAATTAAAAGACATATTAGTGAAAATGGTACGAGCATGAACTACTATGAGTTCGTAAACGTGTTAAATCAATCTTTTGAGGACATCAAACTCAAAGAGGAAAGAATTCCTGTATTTATGGGAGCATTATTATGGTCAACATATAACGCATTGAAAAGTCATGAAAGGAGAAGAATACTAGATGAGTTAATTGAAGAATTTCCATATTCAAAGGTTCTTTTTAAACTAGATAAGCTCGTTGAGGAAGTAAAAGAAGAAATGGATGAAGAATTTTATGAAAATCTAAAAATATTCTGGAATGTGTTTAAAAGGTCATTTATTAGATTTAGAGATGATACAATACAATGGAAAATTTTTTACAAAAATCAAGAGACTGAGTACGACATAATATGGGTACTTAATAATGCGTATATTGAAGAGATTGACAGAGACAAAAAGACAATTGTGATAAATGATTTCAGACCGAAAAAGGAGAAAATAGTTAAAGGAATAGTTACTCGCTCTTTACTAGAAAATCCATATGCTGACAATAATTTTCAACAAATTGGTGGGATCAGAAATGAGCAGATAAAAGAATGGGGCACATTTCTTTATTCAGGCTATATTAGCAAATTATATACTACAAAACTCAAGAGATGGTTAAGTGAGGTAGAAGTGCCAAAAAAATTAGAAGATTTGTTGAAAAAACTAAGTCCATTATATTCTAAGAGAAGAATTGAGATTCTAGATGTACTGTACGATTCTGGAGAGATTAAAGATGTTTATATCCTCTAATATAATCTGGAATTCTTATTATAATTTTCTAATTTTTTCTCTGCCGCATGATTCGGTGTTGCCACGTTGTCTCACTCAAATAACTTTTTGGATTATATCGTTATCTAACATAGTATAATATAAATTTCCACCCAAATACTCGCCAAAAACTAACAATCACCAAAATCAGAAACATAAAAACAAAAAATCCAGTAAAATTAATTAATTAGACATCAAACTTCTGCCAATGAACGTCAATGAAATTGAAAAAGCTATAAACATCATAAAAAACTCAAAATATTTAACAGCTTTAACGGGAGCTGGAGTCTCTGCTGAGAGTGGAATTCCAACTTTCAGGGGTAAAGACGGATTGTGGAACAAGTATAAGCCTGAAGAGCTTGCCACACCCCAAGCTTTTAACGCAAATCCTGAGTTGGTTTGGGAGTGGTACGCTTGGAGGATGAAGGTTGTTTTTGATGCAGAGCCAAATCCCGCACACCATGCTTTGGCAAAGTTGGAGGAAAAGGGAATTTTGAAGTGTTTGATTACGCAAAACGTTGATGATTTGCATGAGAGGGCTGGAAGCAAGAACGTTTTACATCTGCATGGGAGCTTGAGGATTGTTAAATGTATCTCGTGTAACTACCAATTCTACGCTGAAAAGCCGATTGAGGTTAAACCTTTGCCTATCTGTCCAGAATGTAATCAACTACTCCGCCCCGGAGTCGTGTGGTTTGGGGAAATGTTACCTTCAGATGTTTTATCTAAGGCTTTTAGTGAGGTTGAGAGAAGTGATGCAATAATCGTCGCTGGAACTTCTGCTGTTGTGCAGCCTGCAGCAAGCTTGCCTTTAATCGTTAGAAGAAATAAAGGCAAAATAATTGAAATAAACCCAGACGAGACACCTCTGACAGCCATAGCTGATGTATCAATCAGGGGCAAAGCTGGAGAAGTGCTGGATGAGATTATCAAGTTGCTGTGAAAAACCATGATAGGAACGATAATCAACTCTATAACAATAATTCTGGCAAGCTTAATAGGAATGGTTGTTGGGGATAGGCTAAACGATAAAATCAGATTGGCTTTGATGCAGGCTTTGGGATTGGTTGTGGCTGTAATAGGTATTGACATGGCTCTTAAAACTCAGAACATCTTGATAGTTATTGCAAGCATTTTAGTCGGTACAGCAATTGGAGAAATCTTAGGAATTGAGGATTGGTTAAACAGGGTTGGAAACAGATTTGAGCAGAAGTTTTCAAAGTCAAAATTTGCAGAGGGTTTTGTTACCTCAACTTTGCTCTTCTGCGTCGGTTCAATGGCGATTGTAGGTCCAATTCTCAGGAGGGTTTAACTGGAGACACGTCTATCTTAATGGCTAAATCTATGTTGGATGGAATCTCTTCAATCGCCTTAGCCTCAACGTTGGGAATCGGTGTTTTGTTTTCTTCAATACCGGTCTTCGTTTATCAAGGTTCAATAACAATTCTTTCAGGATTTATTGAGCCGTTTATAAATCAAACGGTTGTGAATGAATTAACGGCTACTGGTGGAGTTTTAATAATGGCTATCGGCATAAGATTGTTGGATTTAAAAGATTTAAGAGTTGGAAACATGCTTCCAGCTTTGTTCATCGCACCCTTAATTGCCTACGTTTTGACGAACTTTTTTGTTTAACTGATTATTTTGTTTATTTTGTTTATTCTTTATTGATGTATACATTATTCTATTTTAAATTTAATTTTCAAAACTTGTCAATTTAACCTGTGATATCCGAAAATGTAATATAGCAGTAACTTCGATGCATCGAAGTCCGATGTATAATGTTAAAGAAAGAGTGGAGAAAGCTATGAAAAAGCTAAAAAAGGAACTGAGATCGGGAATTTACTCGTATTTGGTTTTATCTTTTTTGCATAAAAATAGGAAAATGCATGGATATGCCATAAGAAAGGAGTTTGAAAGGGTAAGTAATGGAAAAGTTGTGCCAAGTGAAGGGGCGTTGTATGATATTCTGAAGAGCCTTCAGAAGCTAAAACTAATCAAAGGTGAATGGGTTGAGGCTGGAGGGAGATTGAGGAGGTGTTACGAGATAACGTCCTTTGGAAAACAGGTTTTGGAAGAAACGAAGGTGGAAATAGAATTACTTAAGGAGTTGATGGAGAAGGGGGTGGAAAAATGAGCTTAGCTATGTTTGTTGGTATTTTGTTTGTTATTATTGGTGTTCTGACGTACATTTTCAGAAACACACCAAATCCGTATATTGGAGTCAGGCTTGGATATACTTATCTATCAAAAGAAGCTTGGAAAAAAGCAAATACATTCACAGCTTTTTATTGCATCTTGTTCGGAATTTTGCTCATGTTTACATCTTTCACAATCCAGCTTCCTGACAACACATTTATTTTACTGATGTTGGTCGGAGTTCTTCCAATGGTTGTAATCACTTACAGAATTGCAAAGGAATCGTATGAAAGGGAAGATATGCGTATGCCAATGGATGAAGCAAAACCCTTGGAAAAGGCAGATGTTAAAAATCATTTTATCATGCAAATTGCTCTGATTGTTGTGTATTTGCTGATTGTACTCGTGTGTTGGGATAAACTTCCAAACATCGTTGCAACGCATTTTGACATTCATGGAAATGCAAATGGCTTTATGGACAGGTTTAAAAGGACCTGTCCACTTAACATAAACACCACCTCAACTTATTATAATAAAGCATAAACAGCTTACAGAACAAATTCCAGTTTCTAACAGGATTTAAACAACTAATTGAGCAAAAGAATA
>QMZC01000121.1 GCA_003662995.1 Archaeoglobales archaeon | reverse complement strand
TGTGCAGCAACTCTTATTGGTAGAATACGGCTTACAGCTAAGAGATGTAATGGACTCGCCGGGATTTGAACCCGGGGCCTCCGCCTTGCGAAGGCGACGCTCTTCCGCTGAGCTACGAGCCCTAAACGTCTCTACAAAACGCATAATCAACTATCTTGACTTTTTCAAGCATGCTGAATATTTCATCCTCAAGAAGCGGAGATTCTGAGTATTCTTTTATCTTCAGCATTGTGTAATATAGCTTAACCGTATAGCTCAGCAGTATGATGAATGCCTCGGCTGGCCCTTCAATGTGTGATGGGATCCTCTAAAGCCAACCTTCGTTTCTTCCACATACTTTCCACTTAATCGGATCCTCCCATCTGTTGAAACTGATATTGTGTAATCAAAAATAGGGATCTTTTGCTTATCTACTTCTTGCTCGATTGTTATTCTCTTTGAAAATGCTCCTAAATCGTAGAGGCTCAATCTCTCACCCGTTTTAGATAGTTATCTTCCTCAAGCACAAATCTTTGAAAACTTCTAAAGCAGATCTCACAGATTCTCAAAGCTCCGTTTGTATAAAAAGCTGTATACGTCCCTATTTTCTGTTTGCAAGAATCACAGATAAGCATTTAATCCATCACCCATTGATCTAATTTTTCACAGAAAACTAAGTTATCCACTGTCGCTTTTCTATGCTCACAAGCAATACACAGACAATCTTTCTCGCATGATGATTTTTCCATTCGATGGATTATTATCTCCTTCAAATCCACCACCCACTAAGCTTTAACATCCAGTACCACTGAATCGTAATCCCTGCTAATACTCTCAAATCTAACAACCACATCATTTTACCGCTCCTGAACTTGATGCCATTTCACCATCAATAGGTCCCCACGACAAGCCTCATCGAGCCTCTCAGCTCTTTGACCTCGATGAATTCATCACCAAAGATTTCCTTGACCTTCTCCACATTATCGGCCTTGCACCAAACATAGAATCTCTTCTTCCCGGGAACGATCTGGAAGTGTGTAGCTACATCGAGTAGGGCTACTGAGGTTTTGGCGACATCCAGCTTGTCCTCTGCCTTGCCAAGGAATTCAAACATGAGTCTATCTTCTTGAGAAAATATAAAAATGAAAGTCAGCTTTGGACATCTGTCGTATGTTCGACTGTTTCAATCGTTATGACTGTTTCTTGGTACTGGATCATGTACCTGATGAGGATGTCGAGCTGCCTCCTCGTTAAGCCATCTTCGAGATAACTTAAATCATTGATTTCAGATCTGCCGGCAATTTCTATGTTGTCTATTCCTGGAAGATCTTTGAGATACCACACGAGTAGCTGGTCCATATACGCATCAACAATATCGGCAGCTGGAATGTTGCTATCTCCCTTAGCATGAACATTGATTGAAAGCGTTATAACCGCCCTCTCGCCCCTTGTGTATTTGATATCAGGATCAACAATCTCTTTCTTGAAGAGCTGGTTTATTGGGCTATGTTTTTCATCCCTCTTATCTGCAAAATAGCGTAATGTTACAACTATGTGGTAGTCTGGATCCTTCAATTTCTCAGAAACGTTGATGCGGTCTGCATAATCAATCCAAGCCTGGAACTCTGTTGAACCAATAACAACAGACTTTGGTAGGCTTTGGAAAATCTGCTTTTTTATATCTGAAGGAAGCATTTAACCCCTCCATAACGAAATTATAAGAGATACCACAAGTGCTATTGCAGCAGAGAAGCCTAAGATGTACGATCGCCAGCGTTCGAGTGAACTGATTCTATCATCGAGGCTCTTCTGCATCTCTTTTATCTCTGCAATATCTTCTTTGATGTATTTGATGTCTGTTGCAATCTTGATTAGCAAATCTCTTTCCGATTCTACGGGAATCCCATTATCCATCAGCGACACCTCTTTATGATTTCTACCTTCAGATTTGCAATATTTCTCTCAATCTCATTGAGCTGCTTCTTAATGTCGTCAAGTCTATCGATGATCTCTTGCATAACCGAATTAATCAGGCACATTTTTAAAGCTAAATCAAATATCGCTCTAATTCCTTGTTTAATTCTTCAATAATTAGTTGTTCGACTTTCTCTTTCTCAAGATCAAAGACTAATCTGAATAATGGGCGTTCTGGGATGTGTTTTGTACCAAATTCGAGGAAGTGTGCTATAAGCCCCTTCTTGTGATTGAAGATACCAACTTTAACGATTTTAGGGATGTTACCTTCGACGATGTGTGTGATCAGGCTTCGGAGTTCACCAGTGTCAACCCACGCCTTGGTACTTCTCTTACGCTTGATCGTTGCAGGCTTTAATGGCTGCCAACCTCCCCATTGTTTATCTATCATTTCAACGAGCTTTGACTCTAAGTAGGCTCCTACCTTATCTGCTACTCTGTCAAGAATTCCATCAAGATCATTCAGCAGCTTTGGAATGTTGTTGACATCTTTAACTGTCATCCACACACGATCCTTACAAGCAATTTATCCATCCCAAGCCAAATAGAAATTCAACCACATCAAAATCTTGTTAGAGCAATACGGATTCATGCATGGAACTTCAACAGTCTGTCTCTGTATTTCCTCCTTGATTTTTAAGGCTTTGAGTAAATTATCAAGGTTCTTACCTTCGAGAGGTTCCCATTTCTCCCTCCACTTACCACCTTCTTTGTATCTGTTCACTAAGTAGTATTTTTCATTCTTTTCCCTTATAAATACGGGCATCGTTTCCCCCACATGTGGAAGATTTATAATGAGGTTAATTTAATTTTGGCTCTCTCAAAGACATTTATTTTATTGCCACTTTGGTGGCGTCTCTCTATATCGACTAAACTCTGTTTTAAGATTGCAATCTCATTTAAGTATTCATCTGGGTATACTGTGTTTTCTTTGTAGTCAACAACAACAGCATAGATGAGAAAGTTGATGCGTTGCTTCTTACAAATTGGTCTTAATTCACAATCGGCTGTGCAAAAACCTTCATTTTCGCACAAATGGATTACCATTAATATTTTTAACGGTTTAAGCCTTATTATGTTTTCGGTTTAAGCAAAAGAGATTTTCTTGAGATCCCGAGCTTTGAAAGCTGATGATAATTTTTTTCTATAGCTTTTATGATCCATTCTGTCGTGGATCCATCAGGTTCGGTTATTCTTACAACATCTCCAACTTCTGCATCAGCGTCTGTGTAGAGCCTTCTATCTCCAATCGAGTACTCACCCTCTGGTAGGCGTTGAAGCTCTTTGGCTGTTATCTCCTGTAAATGTCCCCTGATCTCTTGAGTAGTTGTTGATCCCTCAATCCATTCTCCAGTTGATTGATCTGTATAACCTTCTGTAACTTTAATGAGTTCAATCTTGTATGGATAATCAAAATCAGAAATCGTCATAGCTTAGCTCAATTGGATCCTGAAACTTCATTATGATGTCCCTCAGCTCTTCCTTCCAGCTCTCAAGCTGATTCCACAAGTCCACGTAATCGATGCTTACATCGCCCTCCTTAATAGACTTAACAACTCTATTCTTAATCCTGCCAAGAAAAGCTGAGACGAGAAAAATAGATGCTTGGAGCTTGTGAGCTCTCTTGCCTAAAGCTGTTTCTATGTTTACACCTCCAGTGCTAAGAAGCTCTGCAGCTTCATCGAGGGCTTGCTGTATCGCAGGATCGTCAAATTGATAGGGTGTTTCGATGTCTCCTATCTGTAATCTGACATCACTAATTGTTGCAGCCATGTGCCCTCTCAGCTTATTGGAGGATCGTTATTCCTTGATTTCTTCCGAAGTAACGGGCTTGAGATCAATGATAACAAGGTTGCCCGACTTCAAGGCATGCTTGACAGCAGGGGATTGCTCCTTCTCATCTGCTGGAATTTCCACAACATCTCCTCTTTTTGCCACAAAATCTTTCGTTTCTATGTAGGTTGCTCTAACTTCAGCCTTAACCTTCTTTTTCTTGGAAGCCATAAAAAACCACCTGAAAAAAATTAGTTAGGCTTTGAGTCCTGTGATCACACAGATTAGCTCTGGGGAATCGATAACTGGCTCACCCATTGCGAAGTTGAAGTATCTGTTGTCCAGCATCGGATTTCCTAATGTCTTACCATCTACAGGAATTGTGTTGATTGGGATTGCTTCAGCAATGTAGCCAATGTCTTTTCTCCTCAGCACGACAACCTGCCCATCATCGTTTGGATCTACTGCGTTGTCTATGACTATGTTCAAGCCGGCGATAGCTGGTACTTTACCAGTCTCAACCACTCTTGCCTGCAGATAGTTGTTGTTCCTGACAAAATCGAACTTCGTGAGCCTCTCGTACATTGCCGATGACATTATGACATCAGTAGGCTCCATGCCTTCAGTTGCGTCTCTTATGAGTCTCTTCGCATGCTCGAGATCTGCAAGCGGATCCCCAGCTGTTGGATCTGTCCAGTTTGTACCATCAAAAGTTTGAATGCCAGTAGCATTGAGGATCTCGTAGAATATCAGGTCGTCCTCAAATCTTCTCATCTTGTAAACAGCTCTGTTGATCTTCCTGCTGATAGTGTTTATTCTGGCCCACTTTCTCTCCATTAATGTAACATCGAAGTACGCTCCGTATGGCCTGATTGGCTTAGCTTTCTTTGAGTACTTGAAATCGAGCTGCGGAAATCCACCTTCCTCAGTTATCCAGTCCACATTACCAACTATGTCGCCCTCTTCAATCCACGAAACGCTGTCACCCTGTACAGGCTCTGCTCCCAAAAGTTGTCTGCCGATCAGGGTTTTCTCGTAAACCTGCTTGATCCTCGCGATGACTACCTCGGGCTGCAGGGCTGGATGATCAGCATAGCCGAGTTCTACCATCGTATAGGGGCTTGGATTGGACATTTTGCACCACCTCACACCAGTATCCATACTTCTGCTCCGTCAGCTCCACCCTTCCAGCAGACACCGATTTTTGCGAGAGCATCTGCAACAGTTGCAGATGAGGGATCAATCTTCACGGCTTTGTTTCCTGTAACCTTCACAGCATCCCCTGCCGCTATAGCGCCATTTGCAGTTGCTTTGACAACAGCTTTGAATGGGGTTAGAACTGCAACCCTATGTCTTGAATCGAGGCCATTTGGAGCTTGGTTCTCGTGGATTGATGTGAGCAAAACACCTATCCCATTGCCAGAAGCTGAAACCTTGACAGTCTCATCCCCTGCAATCTCAACAAAATCTCCCTGCCTGTAATAGAAACCATCACTGTCCTTCGTTTGTGTGGTGTCAACTTTGGCAGGTAATGGCTGCTTTGTTAAGTCATAAACAATCGGGCTTGTCGGTTCAGCCATTTATCTCACCCTTCCGCAGGGCCATAATACTTCAAAGCCAGTTCGTATGGATCCATTGTCTGGTTCCCGCTTAGGCTCTTCTCTGTAGTCTTCGTGAATCTTCTTTCCAAGTCAGCTTTATATTTCTCAAGCTGTTCCTTGTTCAGTGACTTCAAGAAATCCCTGTCAACTTGTGGATCAATTGAAATAATCTCAGCCATGAGTGTGAGCTTTTCATCAGCTTCCTTGATCTTCTCTGTGAGGTCGTTGACTTTCGCTTCTAATTCTGCTTTCTCTTTCTCAAGATTGGCTATTTTCTCCTGCAATTCTGCCTCCATGTTTGATTCTGTTTTATTATCACTATTTAAAGCAAAGTCAGAAAAATCTCTTAGCAGTTCAAAAGCTTCTTCGAGGGCTTCAAAGTTGGGTGGAGTTTTGTCGAATTCCTTGTAGTGGGCTGCAAGATGGTTGTACACCTTCCGCTTGTCCCCTGCTGGAATGTTAACTCCTCCTCTCGCACCCATCAAAGCTGCCATTGCGGCTCTAACACCTGGCCAGCTTACAGCGTGTGTTTTTGGGTCATGGTGTGGAAGCTTAAGGTCTGTGAACTTGTCGGGTGGGTTCTTAGGAGCCCAAGCGTAATGTCCTGTTATGTTTATTTTTTCCTCATTGCTGAGTTCTTCCCAGCTTGACGACGTGAAATCTTGTAGTGCTGGTTTCCTCCACGGCTTGTCAGTCTTGCCGTATTTCCAGGGATGTTCTGGGACTACACCAAAATCAAAAACCTCATCCAGCTTGGACATATCAAAACCCTCCTTCTCGTTTAGCTCGCCAATAATGCGAGCGTTAGAATCGGCAGGTTCGAGAACAACAGCGATGTGTATTAGTTTCAAGTCTGTGATCGAGTTGTCATCCTTGAGCCTGCCTCTAACTCTAACGCTGAAGTATGTGTTCTCGGGGTCCCTCTTAACCCTCTCGGCAACTTCCTTGAGCATTGGAGTAAAGTTCCAGAATTCGACATCTGCTATTGCAGCTTTTCTTTCCTCATCATAGAACAGATTGAACGTGCTACCAACTTTATCAAGGAACCTGTAAGAGTGGTCCAAGACGAGTGGGGCGGCGAAGTAATCTCTTCCCTCCTGCTCTTTAAGTTGAATTGCTGCATCAACCATTTGTCTGATTTCGTCTCCACTGAAGTTTATTCCGTTATGAACCCCTCGCTGACAGCGACGATTCTTCGCTTTAGTGGTTGATCCTGTGGTTCATTGCCTAAATCAAAGACATCTGGTATTATTGCCTCTTTTGCAGATACTGTCAAGTCGACTGTTACCTCTTCCATGGATTAATCTGTTTGGAAGGAAAATATAAAGAAAAGTCAGAACAGGATGGCTTTCAGCTCGTCTTCTTTGAGACTTCTTAACTCTTCATTTGAGAACAAGCTTATTGCGGCTTCTTCAACATCGTCATAGAGCTTGATTTTCCTGACGAGCTCATCATCCATCTCGATGAAGTATCTACCACTCTTCTTAACGATTCTAAGTTTTGCATCACCCTTATCGTTACTGTTGAGCAGTATTTTGAATTCCTCGTCGGACTCATTGTAGAACTTGATAGGATACTCTCCTTCTTTCACGCCAAGGTTCCTAAGTAAATTTTCTGAGGTTTCGTGGACTTTAACGAGCAAACTTCTCACCATCCCTCACAATTTTCATGTACTTCCTCTTGTCTATTCTATATGCTGTGACTATTTTTAAGTCTTCCTCTCTCAAAACTAAATGTAAAATCCTCCCGTCAGGTGTTTTCCACAAGCAAATAATGTCTCCACCATATTTTATCAATTCTCCTTCTTTTTTAGCCTTGATGACTTCATGGAGGTAAAATGGTTTTTCTCCGGTCTTCTTTGATACATCTTTCAAGATGTGATCTTTGTATATGTGGATGAAAGTGTATACATTTCTCTTTTTCGAATAAAAGAAGTTCTCGTCCAGCGTTTTAACAACATCCTCAGCCATCTGC